>DWVD01000058.1 GCA_019120395.1 Candidatus Gemmiger faecigallinarum | reverse complement strand
GGCCGAGATGCAGGACTTTACCACCTTCCTGCGGCAGCTGACCCAGGGCCGCGGCTGGTTCACCTTTGAATTTGTCCGCTACGAGCAGCTGCCCCAGATGCTGGAATCCAAGGTCATTGAGCAGGCCAAGGCGCTGGGCAACCTGAACGACGACGAGGGCTGATCCCCCCTTTCCCCAAAAAGAGACAGCTGACAAAGGCGGCCGCCTCGGCACCGGGGCGGCCGCCTTTTTATAACGCTCGCCCCGTCCGGGGCAAAAAATGCCGCCGCAGGCGGGGGCTCCCCTGCCTGCGGCGGCGCTTTGCCGTTCCGGCGGTTATTCCTGTGCGGGCATCTGCCAGGCGGTGTGGTCGGTGTGCAGCAGCGCCTCGGCGCGCTCGCTGCCGGGCTCGCCCAGCTCGTCCCGGTACAGGGCGTTGACCTCCGGGTTTTCGTGGCTGAAGCGCACCGTCTGGATGCGGTCGATGTTGTACAGCACCTTGCCGCGCTGGGCCGCCCGCTCCACGTCGTCGGTGTGGATGGGCTGACCGCCGCCGCCGGCGCAGCCGCCGGGACAGGCCATGACCTCCACAAAGTCGTAGTGGACGCGGCCGGCTTTCAGCTCGGCCAGCAGGCGGCCGGTGTTGGCAAGGCCGCTGACCACCGCGGTGCGCACGACGGCCCCGCCGCCCAGGTCAAACTCGGCCTCGGTCCAGCCGGACGCGCCGGTGGCGTCGCCCCGCACCGCCTGGAAGGCGTCGGGCTTGGGGTTTTTGCCATTGTGCAGGTAGTAGGCACTGCGCAGGGCGGCCTCCATGACGCCGCCGGTGGCGCCGAAGATGACGCCCGCGCCGCTGTACACGCCCATGGGCGAGTCAAAGCCCTCCTCCGGGATGTCCTCCGGGTGCAGCCGCTCGGCGCGCACCAGGCGCACCAGCTCGCGGGTGGTCAGCACCAGGTCCACGTCCCGGCCGGCCTCGGTCTGCATGGTGGGCAGGTCGCACTCGGACTTTTTGGCCACGCAGGGCATGATGGAAACGCTGAAGATCCTGTCCGGCTCCACGCCGATGCGTTTGGCAAAGCAGGCTTTGGCCACCGCGCCGAACATCTGCTGGGGACTTTTGGCGGTGGAGAGCCGGCCGGTCCATTCCGGGTAGTGGCTCTTTAAGTAGCGCACCCAGCCGGGGCAGCAGCTGGTGAACATGGGCAGGTCCTTCGTCTCGCCGGCGGTAAATTTGCGCAGGAACTCGGTGCCCTCCTCCATGATGGTCAGGTCGGCGGAAAAGCTGGTGTCGAACACATAGTCAAAGCCCAGCCGGCGCAGCACCGCGGCCATGCGGTTGACGGTGGCCTTCTCCGGCGGCAGACCCAGGCTCTCGCCCCAGGCGGTGCGCACCGCGGGGGCGATCTGCACCACGGTGATCTTGTCCGGGTCGGCGATGGCCCGCATCAGGCGGAAGGTGTCGTCCCGCTCCCGCAAAGCGCCCACCGGGCAGTGGGTGATGCACTGGCCGCACAGCGCGCAGTCCGACGCCTTGATGCGCCGGTTGTGGCTGACGTCCACCCGGGTGCGGCTGCCGGTGCCGGACAGGTCCCAGACGTTGACGCCCTGCACCTTGTCGCACACCTGGATGCAGCGCATGCACTTGATGCACTTGTTGGTGTCGCGGTAGAGGGGGAAATCTTTGGGCCACAGCGCGCGCACGCCGGTGACCAGGTCGGTGGGATAGGGGTTTTCCAAAATGCCCAGGTCGTTGGCGATGCTTTGCAGCTGGCAGTTGCCGCTGCGCACGCAGGTGGCGCACTTGCAGTCGTGCTGGGACAGGATCAGCTCCACGTTGATGCGGCGGGTGCGGCGCACCCGGTCGGTGTTGGTGCGGATGACCATGCCCTCGAACACCGGGTTGTTGCAGCTGGGCACCAGGTTGCGCTCGCCCTCGATCTCGACGCAGCAGATGCGGCAGGCGCCGATCTCGTTGAGCTGTTTCAGATAGCACAGGTGGGGGATCTCGACCCCGGCGGCCAGGGCGGCGTTCAGGATGGTGGTGCCCTCCGGCACCTGCACGGCCGTGCCGTTGACTGTCACGTTTACCATTGGGTCGTCCTCCCTCCCTTAAAGATGCCGTAGCCGAAGTGGTCGCAGCGCAGGCAGCGGCTTGCCTCCTGCATGGCTTCCTCCTCGGTCATGCCGCAGGTGGCCAGCTGGAAGTCGCAGCGGGCCTCCAGCGGGTTGCGGCTTTTTGGCTGGATGCGGCCGCAGGGCGGCGTGTTGGACAGCTTGGCGGGCGGGATGCGCACCGCCGTGCCGATGGTGTGGTGGAAGCCCAGAAAGGCGTCGATGTTGGCGGCGCCCACCTTGCCCGCCGCCACCGCGCGGATGACGGTGGCCGGGCCGGTGACCGCGTCGCCGCCGGCAAACACGTTGGGGGTGCCGGGCACGTAGCCGGACAGGTCGGCTTTCAGCGCGCCGTGGCTGGTCTCGATGCCGCCTTTCTCGAACTGGTCGGACTCGATGCGCTGGCCGATGGCGATGATGATGTAGTCCGCCGGGATGCGGAACTCCTTCTCGGCGGCGTTGCGGGGGCCGGGGCGGCCGTCGCGGCCGTAGCCGCCGATGATCTGGGGCCGGGTCCACAGGGCCGCCACCCTGCCGTTTTCATCGGCCTCGATGCGGTGGGGCGCCTGCAGCGGCAAAATCTGGCAGCCCTCGGCCAAAGCGTCCTCGATCTCCTCCGGCAGGGCGGTCATGTCGTCCACCCGGCGGCGGTAAACGCAGGTCACGCTCTCGGCGCCCAGGCGGATGGCGGTGCGGGTGGCGTCCATGCTGACGTTGCCGCCGCCGATGACCACCACCCGCTTGCCGGTAAAGTCGGGGGCATTGCCCTCGCCGCAGTTGCGCAGCAACTCGACGGCGGAGAGCACATTCTCGCTGTCCTCGCCCTCCAGGCCCAGCTTTTTGTCGGCGTGGGCGCCGATGGCGACGTAGACGGCGTCGTAGTCCTTCTGCAGGTCGGGCACCTGCACTTCCCTGCCCACGCAGACGCCGGTTTTCACCTCGACGCCGGCGGCCAGGATGTAGTCGATGTCATGGTCCAGCACGTCGGGCGGCAGGCGGTAGTCGGGGATGCCGTAGCGCAGCATGCCGCCCAGCTTTTCCCGCTGCTCGAACACAGTGACCGAATGGCCCATCTGGCTCAGATAGTAGGCGGCTGTCAGGCCGCTGGGGCCGCCGCCCACCACCGCCACCCGCTTGCCGGTGGCCGGGGCTGCCGGCGGGGGCGCGGTGCGGGTGCAGTGGTCCACGGCGTAGCGTTTCAGGCCGCAGATGTTCACCGCGTCGTCCACCAAACGGCGGCGGCACTGCCGCTCGCAGGGGTGCTCGCAGACATAGGCGCAGGAGTAGGGGAAGGGATTGTCCTTGCGGATCAGGTCCACCGCGTCGTCAAAGCGGCCCTCCCGCACCAGGGCGATGTAGCCGGGGATGTCCACATGGGCGGGGCAGGTGGTCACGCAGGGCACCGGCTGTTTCAGGCTGCAGATGCAGCGGCCGTTGTGGGCGTGCTCCTCGTAATCCTCGCGGAAGCCGCGCACGCCCTCCAGCACCATGGCGGCGGCCTCGTAGCCGATGGCACAGTCGGCCGAGTCGGCAATGGCGGCGGCGGTGGATTCGATCAGGTCAATGGTGCCTTCGGGGGCGGTCTGGTCCAGCACGCTCTCGATCAGCGTTTCCAGCTGGGACAGGCCGATGCGGCAGGGCACACACTTGCCGCAGGTCTGGGCGTGGCACAGGCGCAGAAAATTCAGCGCCATGTCCACCGGGCAAAGCCCCGGCGGGTTGGCCGCGATGCGGTGCCCCATATCGCGGCACAGGTCTTCCACCACCTGCTGCGCGCGGTCCGGGGTCTCGATGGAAAGTCTCGACACGGGTTGCTACCTCCTGATGTGTGGCGCCGGGGCGGCAAAAGCGCCGGCGGCGCGGGTGGCCGGGCGGCGCATCGGCGTTCCCGGCGCGGCGGGCCACGGCGGGCCCTTGTCTATCCTATTGTATAGGATGTTTGGTATTTTTTCAACAACCGTGGGGCATTTTTAACAAAACGGCAAGATTTGCCCGGCGTCCCGGCGGCAAAGCTGCTCCGCCGGGCGGGCAAATGTGAAAGCTGGGCGAAAACGGGTGCAATCGGCCGAAAAATGTGGTATGATAACCTGTATCCAAAATGTAACTTTTGTTTCGGCAGCGCCCCGGACGGGGCCGGCCGGGAACAGATACGACCGAGGCGAAAAGATGCAAAGACCCGAAAAAGAATCCGCCAGACCCGCGCCCGGCAAAAAGCGCCGGCTGCCGCTGTGGGCCTGCATCCTGCTGGGGTGCCTGTGCGCGGTGGTTTTGCTGGCCGGCGCGGCGGCCCTGTATGTGAACGGAAAACTGGACCTGATCCAGTATCATGACGGAAGCGTCGATTCGGTGGGGACCATCGGCGCCGACGAGGACCAGGACCTGGACACCGCCGGCCTGGTGGAGAACACCGACGAGATGGTCATGCCGGAGGGCAGCCCGTTTGAGGATTCGGATGTGCTGAACATCCTGCTGATCAGCACGGACGAGCGCACCGACGCCGTCAACGACTGGGACGCGTTCACCCACCTGAACGAGCTGGACGGCACCAGCGCCACCACCGAGTTCAGCGACAATGCCCGCGCCGACAGCCTGATCCTTGTGTCGCTGAACATCGCGCAGGACACCATCAAGCTGGTTTCCATCGAGCGCGCCACCGGCGTGCCCATCCTGCTGGACGGCTACGAGGGCGAGTACGACTGGATCACCCATACCTTCCGCTACGGCGGCGCGCGGCTGACGATGGACACGGTGGAGGACTGCTTTAACATTGCGGTGGACCATTACGTGCGCATCAATTTCAATTCCTTTGTGCAGATCGTCGACGCGGTGGGCGGCGTGGACATTGAACTGACCGAGGAGGAGGCCGCCGCCCTGAACTGGGAGGTGCCCTCCAATTCGATGCTGATCGTAAACGAGGTCTCGCCCGGCGTCAACCATATGGACGGCTACACGGCCCTGCAGTACGCCCGGCTGCGTTCCATCGACAACGACTGGGTGCGCACCCAGCGCCAGCGCACGGTGATCCAGGCGGTTTTGGACCAGATCAAAAGTGCCACCCCGCTGGAGCTGGACAACCTGCTGAACACGGTGCTGCCGCTGGTGCAGACAAACTTTACCCGGTCCGAGATCACGGCGCTGCTGGTCCAGCTGCCCGGCTTCCTGGGCGCTACGGCGGAGCAGATGACGCTTCCCGTTGAGGGGACCTACGGCGTGCGCACCGGCATGGACGACCGGCAGATGTACGATCCGGACTGGGCGGAGAACATCGCCGTCCTGCACGACTTTTTGTACGGCGAGGACAGCGACTATTATCCCCACGGCGAGACGGCGGAGACCTCCCTGGGGGAATATACCGACGGGGAGCTGGAGGAGCTGACCGATTATCTGGTGGCCAACACGCAGCCGGTGTCCCTGGAGGACGGTTCCGGCCTGTGGTACGGCACGGCGGGCGGCGAGGAGGACGGCGGGGAAGAGCCCCGGGTCTATCTTCTGGGCGACGACTTTGCCGCCTCCGACGGCGTGAAGATGCGCCGCGCCATGGTCACGCAGCTGTACGCGCAGGGGGTGCGCTATCTTGTGACGGAGGACGGCCTTGCCGAAGGAATGCTGCTGGACCAATATATTGCCGGCGGCGACGAAGCGCTGCTGGAAGCCTGTTCCGATGCCCACGGCGGTCTGCCCGAAGCGCAGCTGGAATTTTACCGCTGGCTGCGGGAGTACAACGCCGGCCTGGACGAGTCGGAGCGGCTGCGGCTGGTGGGCCTTGGCGCCGACGTCTCCCCGCTGCTGACGGCCCGCGCGCTTGACCTGCTGCGGCAGGATGACGCCGGCGGCCTGGACGAGTCGGTGGAGGACATTGCCTATTGGCTGGACCGCACCGGGACCCAGCCCACCGGGACCGGCGGCCGGTACATCCTGCTGCGGATGCGGCAGGAGCTGGAGGATGGAACCGAGGCATTGGAGACGCTGTTTGGCGAAAACCTGGCGCTGGCAGAGCAGCTGTGCGCCAGCGCGCAGGCCGGCGAGGAATTTGCCGGCGGCGAGGGCGGCGACGCCCGGTGGGCGGAGGTGCTGTACGACCACTTCTGCCTGGTGGAGGAACTTTTGCCGGAGGACGCCCGGTTCTATGGCAGCGTCAGCCTGGAAGCCGCGTCGGCGACGGCGCTGACCGGCAGGGGCGAGAGCGATTACACCACCTTTGCCGCCCTGCTGGAGGGGAGCGGTTCGCCGGTGCGGGGGCAGGTGGCCGCCGCGGCGGCGCTGTATCTGCCGGCCGGCGGCGATACCTCCAACGCCCTGCCCAACGACCGGACCTTTGACTATACCCTGCTGGGCGCATGCCTGCCCGACGCGCTGACCCGGAGCAGCTGGATCGTGCTGGACGGGCAGGACAGCCCCTTTGCCGACAGCGCCGCGCTGTTCCAGCCCGGCGAGGAAGGGGCGGGGGCGGCCGCGGATTACTTCCCCGCGCTGCTGACCGTTGTGCCCGCGGCCTGAACGGCCGCCGCATCAAAACCAAAACCGCCCCCGGCCGGATGGCAAATCCGGCCGGGGGCGGTTTGTCTGTATTGAAGGGGGAATCAGTCGTCCAGGTCAAAGTCGCCGGGCAAAAGCAGCTCCAGCGAGGCGTCCGGGTCGGCCACCAGCCGTTTGGACTGGTTCAGGATGGCCCGCTCCACCACGTTGCGCGCCATGCGGCCGTTGCCGTTTTTGCCGGCGTCGGCGGCCTGCCGGCGGGCAAAGTAGTCTTTCAGCGGGGCCTCGCAGGCGGCGTCCAGCGCGTAGCCCTTGCCCTTTGCGATGGAGCCCGCAATCTGCCACAGCTGCTCGCCGGTATAGTCGGGGAACTCGATCTGGTTGGGGAAACGGCTGGCCAGGCCGGAGTTGGCGGTCAAAAACTGCTGCATCTCCCTGGTGTAGCCGACCAGGATCACCACCAGGTCGTCCCGATGGTCCTCGATGCCCTTGACCAGCGTGTCGATGGCCTCCAGGCCAAAGCTGTCCTCCCGGCCGCGGTACAGGCTGTAAGCTTCGTCGATGAACAGCACGCCGCCCAGGGCGCTCTGGATCACCTGGTTGGTCAGCGGCGCGGTGTGGCCCACGTAGCGGCCCACCAGGTCGGCGCGGGTCACCTCCACCAGCTGGCCGCCCCGCAAGGCGCCGATGGCCTTGAGGTACTTGGACAAGATGCGGGCGATGGTGGTCTTGCCGGTGCCGGGGTTGCCGGTAAAGATCATGTGCATGTTGACGCTGGCGGCCTGCAGGCCCTGGGCCTTGCGCCGCTGCTGCGCCTGCACGTTTTTGGCAATGTCCCGCACAAAGGTCTTGACTTCCTCCAGGCCGATGATGCCGTCCAGCTCGGCTTCCACCGCGGCCACGTCGCCGCGGTACTGCTGGGGCAGCAGGTTCAAAAGGTCAAAGGGTTCGCCGCCGTTTACCGCGGCCATCAGGTGGCCGCCTGCCACCGTCAGCCGCATGGCGGTGCCGGCGGGCAGGGGTTCCTCGTGGTCCAGCACATACTCGGCAATGGCGCGGTAGGCGTCGTCGGCGTATTCCTGGATGGCGTCCACGCCGTTGGCGCGGCCGTAGCGGGCGGCCAGGTGGTCCCGCACCGCCCCGTCGGCGGAAAGGGCCAGCCCGCACTGGGCGCGCACTTTCTGGGCCAGGGCGTTCAGCTCCCGCGCGGCGATGGCGTTCAAGCTTTCGGGCGTGAAGGGGGCGGTGCGGCAGATGTCGCCGGACAGCGCGTCCACAAACCGCGCGCCGAACCGTTCGGCCAGCGCTTCCGGGCCTTTGGCGGAAAAGAACACAAAGTATTTGCCGCCGGCCTGCAGCTCGCCCACCGCGCCGGGGGCCAGCGCGGTGCCCATATCCACCAGGATGCCCCGCTGCAGCACGTACCGGCTGGAAAGCGCCAGCGTGCCGTCGATGGCCAGCGTGGCCAGCATGTTCAGGTAGGCCGAAGCGCAGCTCTCGTAATGGTCAAAGGCCAGGATCTCGGCGTCCGACTGCAGCGCGGCGTACAGGTCCTGCAAAAACAGTTTTTCCTGCGCCGGGCCGGGATAGAGCGAAAGGTCCATCGTCTCGATCCTGGCGGTGGAGATCAGCCCGCGGGCGGCCAGTTCCTCGGCCACGCAGCGCAGGGCGTAGTGGCGGCCGGTGCCCTCGGTGCCGCACAGCAGCATGACGCTGCGGGCGCGGGCGGCGTCCGGCACGCCCATCACAAAGGGGCGGCGGAAGGCCTTGACCACCGCGCCCACAAACTCGTCCTGGCCCAGCACGCGGGTGCGCACCTGGTCCGCCAGGCCCACAAAGTCGCCCCGCTTTTTGGCAGGCGCCGGCTTTTGGGGGGCGGTGGCTGCGGCGCTGTCCAGCAGGCCGTCCTTTTTTAGCGAGGCCGTCAGCTCGCTGCTCATGCGGCGGACGTTTTCCATGGTGGCGTCGGCGGCGCGGCCCACCGCGTCGGCCGCCTTGCCGGCGGCGGTGCGGCGTTTCTGGCTTTGGGCGGTCATCTCGTCCAGAGCGCGCTGCATCTCCTCCGCGCTTTGGGCGGCGGCGTCCGCCTCCCGTTTGGTGGAAGCGCGGGTAGAGCCCATCAGGCCGCGCACCCAGGCGTCGTATTGGTCCTCAATGTTCATTGGTCGTTCTCCTCATTGGCACGGCGGGGCAGACGGATGCGGTAAAAGTTCTTGGCGCTGCAGCCTGCGCGGCCGCCGCCCGCGCAGGCGCAGGCACAGGCGCAGGATACACAGGCACAGGCGCATACGCAGCTGCCGTGGTGGCTGGTGTCCCGCCCGGCGCCGCCGCCGCGGGTCTCGCCGCCGCCCGCCTTAAAGCCCGGCGGCGGGTTGGAAGCATGGTAGCCGGCGGGCGGCTGGCTGCCCCGCGCCATGCGGATGTAATTTGCGCCGTTGTAGTACCAGACCCAGGCGGCGGGGTCGTAACCGCCGCCAAAGCCGCCGCGCCAGCGGGCGGGCCGTGCGGCATAGCCAAAAGAAAGCGCGAACAGGATCACCACCACAAGAAACAGGATGGCCGCTATGTCAGAGGCGCCGGAGCTTTGCTCCTCCCGGGGGATGGCCGCCGACACGTCCGCCTCGGTCTGGGCGTTTGCCGAGTCATAGGCCTGCGCTGTGGTGATGGGCACCGTCACGTTGACGGTGGCGCGCTCGCCGTGGCCCAGCGGGCCGAACTCCCACACAAGGTAGTCGCCGTCCACGCTGTGGTTGTCGGCCAAAAAGCCGTCGTAGTTGCGCCAGCGCACCGTCAGGCTGTCCACGCAGATCTCGTCGAACCAGCCGGGGGTAAAGCTGAAATTGGCGGTGTTGTCGTCGTTCTCGGTGAACAGATGGCTCTGGTGCACCCGGAACCGGAAGCTGACCTCGCTCTTGCCGCCGTTCCTGGCGGCCACGTCGGGGGCGTAGTAGTGGTCGTGGAAGGTCACCTGGGCAAAACTGCCGCCGTCGGTCAGCAGGCTCACGTCGGCCACAGTGTCGGGGCTTAAGTTCTCGAACTCGTCGGCGTGGCTGTTGGCCAGGCCGATGTTCACCCAGGAGAGGGAATCGCCGGACCCGCCGCCGATCACTTTCCAGTCGATCTCGTAGGTGATGTCGGCGCTGCCGTCCTGCCGGGGATCCACCGTCACCACATAGCGGGTGATCTCGTCATAGTCGCCGGCGTCGGCAAAAGCGGCGGGCGCCAGCAGGGCGGCGGCAGCCAAAAGCGCCGCCAGGGCCAGCGCCAGACGGGCGGCCAGGCAGTGCAGGGGTCGTGTTTTCATGCGTCCTCCTTCGGGCGGCGGGGATCGCCCAGCTGGCATATATGCTCCATCCGTGCGCTGACACGGCGGATGCGGCGGCATTCGGCGCTGTTCCAGATCTTTTGCCAGGGCTGGTGCAGGATGTCGCCCAGGCCCGGCCCGGAAAGCCAGCTCTGGCAGGGCAGCACGGTGCCGTCCGGCGCGACGGCCATGTTGGACAGGCAGGCCCCGCAGCTGGGGATCAGCGTAAAGCCCAGCTGCTGCAGCGTGGTTTCGGGCAGCCAGCCGGGGCTGGTGAATTCCAGCTCCACGGCGCTGCGGTCGGCCCAGGCCTTGGCGTCGCGCAGCACCGCGGTCAGCTCCGCGGTGGAAAGGCGGGTGGCCATGCTTTTGTCCTGCACGGCGCCGCCGGCGGGGATCAGCCCGCTGCAGGTGGCGTAACGCACGCCCAGGCTGTGGACCAGCTCCAGCGTGGCGCGGTAGTCGGTGTTCAGGCTGCACAGCGGCGTGTTGACGCTGACGTTCAGCCCGGCGGCCACGGCGTTGCGGATGCCGCTGACCGTGTCCTCAAACCCCGGCGCGCCCACCAGTTTGTTGTGCACGGCGGGGTCGGCGCTGTACAGGGTGATCTGCACCGCGTCCAGGCTGGCCTCGTACAGTTCGCGGCACAGCGGCGCGGTCAGCAGGCGGCCGTTGGTGTTCAGCCGGGTCACAAACCACTGGGCGGCGCGCACCAGGCCCACAAGATCGTTGCGCATGGTGGGTTCGCCGCCGGTAAAGGTCACCTGGGGGATGCCCGCGTCGCGGCATTTCTGCAGGATGGCCAGCCACTGGTCGGTGTCCAGCTCGGGGGCTTTGCCGTGGGGCTGGTTGGCCGCATAGCAGTGCAGGCATTTCTGGTTGCACTGCCAGGCGCCGTCCTTCTGCATCGAGCTGACCATCAGGTCCATGCGGTGGGGGGCCTGCATATAGCGGGCGTACTGGCCCAGATCCATGCCCTGCACCGGCAGCACCGGCGCGCGGCCCTGGGCAATGTCGCGGAATGCGTCCAGCATGGCGTCCAGGTCGGCGCGGATCTGCTCGGCGGGGGTGCGGGTGTACACGGCGGCGGTGTCGGCCACGGCCTGGTCGGCCACTGCGTTCCACTGGCCGGGCTGCAGCTCCTGCCCTTCGTAGGGCTGCAGGGCGTCGATCAGGCTGGCCAGCAGGATCGCCCATGAAATGTTCAGCGGCAGGATGTCCCGCCCGTTCAGGATGGCGATAAAGGGCACGTCGCGCAGGGTGTGGCGGCAGGGGACCAGATGAATACGGACCACGCCGGGACCGCCCGGGTCCAACGTGACATGGCGCACCGCGTTCAGCCGCTGGCGGAGAAAACGGGTTTCCGCGCGGGAAAGAAACGGCATAGAAAAACACTCCAACATTCCAGTACGCCGCGGCCTGTGCCGTGGACGGTCCGGGCCGCGGACGCAGGCAAAGGGCAGGCGCAGATATTTTTGGATATTATAACATGAAACCCTGTGGAATACAACGCGGATTTGTACAGTTGGCGCAGTTTTGTTGATCCCGGCGCGGCCGCCGGACAGGCGCTGCGGAGTGGTTTTTGACGCAAAAGAAAAGCGCCGGGGCAAAAGCCCCGGCGCTTTGGCCAAGATCGGGTTGGGGGTTGCGGGCGCGGTACGCGCCCGCGGCGGAAAGCGCGGCGGTTACTGGTCGCGGCGCTTACGGATGACCACCAGCGTGCCCGCGGCGCCGGCCGCCAGGACGGCGATCAGGATCAGCATGCCCAGGGGCATGTCGTCGCTGGTCTGGGGGACCGTGTTGGAGGCGGCAGGCGTGGGAGTGGGAGTGGGTGTAGAACCCCAGGTGCCGTTGGCAATGCCCTCGGCGATGTCGGGGTGCTGGTCCGGCGTGGCGGTGGCCGTCACCGAGACATTGTCAGGGGTGGAGGTGGGAGCCGGAGAAGAAGTGGGGACCGGCGTGGGATCAGGAGACGGCGTGGGATCGGGAGAAGAGGTGGGAACCGGTGTGGCCGGAGTTTCCTCGACAGTGTAAGTCACTTCAGGAACCGGGAAGGTCTCGGTGCCGGTCCCGCCGGTGGTAGAGGTGTACTCCAGAGTGGCCTCCTCGTTGGTGGGAACGGTGTGATCGCCGGGAGTGGTGGACTTGTTGACCAGCTGCAGGGTGTAGGTCAGCTGCAGGCCGTTGGTAGCCTCAACAGGCGTGGCGATCTCCCAGGTGAAGTACTCCGCCTGGCCGTCGGCGGCAGGATGATAGGTAACGGTATAAGCGCCGCTGTTGAAAGTGACGACATAGCCGTTGACCTCTTTCGTGGCGGGCACGCCGCCGACCGTCAGCTCAAAGCAGGAAACGTCGGTCAGGTCAAAGTCGCTGCCAATGACGTCGTTTACGGTGCCATTCTCGATGTCGTACAGGATGGAACTCTGAACAGCATCAAACATGCCGCTGTATTCATCCGCGGAGGCGGGGATCACAGAAGAATAATCGCCAAGGTCGCCCAGGCTGGAAATGGCGTTGTACGCCCAGGCATAATTGCCATTGTTGTAATAGCGGGGGTCTGCATAGGCGTAGGCGTTATACTTCGATGCGATCTGCACCCACTCGTTGGCGACCATATAGATGGCGGCATCCGGAGCGCTGGCGATATCCTTCTGGGATTCGGCAGGGACGTAGCTGTGGTCAGCGGCAAATTTTGGGATCAAAGACCAATCCGTATTGGAACCCTGGCCGGAAGGCACGTCATACTCGGAAGCCTTGTACTGTCCGGCTTCATATTTGATCTGGTAAGTCTCTATGTCTTGGGCAATAGAGTCGCCATGGGCGCTGTACCAGGTCTGCATGTTGTCAAATTCGAGGTAATAGCTGGCAGGATCTTCGTGGTGCCAGTCGATCGTTTCGTGGCTGGCATACAGGTTCTCTTCGCCGTTGGCGATGCTCTCGCTGTAAATGCTGAAAGGACCGCCTTCACCCTCGGTACCCCACAGATAAGCTACGCCGTCGGTTACGAGGACCAGATGCTTGTTCTCGTTTGCCACCGCGGTGTCGCCGTCCAGCATCTGCTCGCCGGCAACAAGGCCGGCATGGATGTTGGTGCCGCTGGATTCGGTATTGATATAGGTAATGAAGTCCCGGATCGTGCTGTAGTTGCTGTCGTTCAGCTCGGTAAGCTTGAGCTCGTTCAGAATACCGGATTCGAAATTGACGACGCCGACCTTGATAATGTTGCCTTCTTCCGACTGGTTTTTCAGCTCAGTCAGCATATTCATGGCTTCATTACGGATATCCAGGCTGGCGGATTTGTCCAGTACAAAAACGACGTCAGAAACGGTGGTGGTCTGGTTGGCGCCGATCGACAGCGTCACATCCGTCTGGTCATTCACAAGATCGGTGGCGGTTTTGTCGATGGTAACGCCATTGGACGCACCCTGTGCGGGTTCCTCCGCAATTGCCGTTGCGGGGACCATGGCGGCGCACATGGCCAGCGCGCAGACGGTGCTGACAATGCGCTTTGCATTGTGTTTCATGTGTTTTCCTCCTTGCGTTTGCGGCTTTTGGGGCGCGGGTCCCCGCAGCCCCCTCTTCCGGTCGATATGCCCCGCCGCCCGGGATCCTTTTGCTACGTAATAAATATTCCGGGACAAAACGGCGGCGCAAAAACCAGCGCCGGCATTTCCATACCGACAAATCGACCCGATATACAACCCATATAGTAACACGGTATTATGTGAAAATCAAGGGATGCCAGCGCTTTCGTGGGAATGGACAAACAATGGCTCGAAAAATCGTCGGAAAGGTACAGAATTGATGTTATGTACCAAATTTTGCACAAAAAATAGACAAAACTGCCCCGGAAATCGCTTCCCGGGGCGGACGGCATTTTTATTCGTTGGGTTTCTGGTAAAAGCGGCCCGCGACCTGCTGGGTCTTGACCACGTTGACAAAAGCATGGGGGTCGGCCACTTTGACGGCGTGGATCACCGCCTTGCTCTCCTCGCTGGAGACCACCGAATAGACGATCTTCCGGTTCTGGTGTTCGTAAGAGCCCTGGGCGTCGATGACGGTGGCGCCGTGGTGGCTCAGGTGCGAGATGACCTCGGCGACCATGTCGGGGCGGTTGGTCACCACAAACAGCGTCTGCTGCTGGTACCGCTTGTAGGTCATGTGCAGCACCTGGGTGGAGGTGAACTGGAAAATGATGGAATACAGCGCCTTGTCCCAGCCGAACAGAAGCCCGGCCGCCACCAGAATGACCACATTCAGCCCCAGCACCATGTTCCAGGCGTCGATGCCCTTTTTCTCTGACAGATAGATGGCGATAAAGTCCGTGCCGCCGCTGGTGGCGTTCATGGCCAGGCACAGGCTGATGCAGAAACCGTTGATCAGGCCGCCGAAAATGCTGATCAGCAGCGTGTCGTAAGTAATGGGGAAAGCGGGCAGCGCGTCGGTCAGCACGTTGGTCAGCATGATCATGACCAGCGAAAGCAGCGTGAACTTTTTGCCGATGTACCGGAAACCCAGATACACCGGGAAGGCGTTAAGCAGCAGGTTGACCAGCGTAAAGGGGATCTCGAAGTCAAAAGCCATCTGGAAGATGCGCTGCAAAAGCAGCGTCAGGCCGTTGGCGCCGCCCGGGTACAGCCCGCCGGTGCGCACGAACGACTTGATGTTGATTGCCATCAGGACTGCCGCAAAGCAGATGGCGGCCAGCCGCAGCGGGTCTTTTTTTCGGTTAAATTTCATGCGAAAAATTTGTCCTCCTCCCGTGGCGGGGCAGCCGGTGCGCACCCCGCCGGCGCGCGGGGCGCAGCGGCCCCGCAGCATTGCAGGTAAAGCGGCGGCCGGCGGGGCCGCCCGCATCATCCCCGCTATTATACTCCTTCCGGCCGGCACAAGCCAGAGCGTTTCCGGTTTTTTCCGGCACAAAAATGTCACAAAATTTCCGCGCTTTTTTGGCCACAACTGCATAATCGTCCCCCGGCGGCGCCACACTAAAGGCAGTTACACAGCGCAACGGGCAGGCCCGGCAAAGCCGCGAACGCCCCGCGCCAACGAATTTTTGCCGAAAAGGATGGAGCACAATGGACAGCTTGAAAGCATTTTTGAAGGAAAAGGGCCTGTATCTGGTCTGCCTGGGGCTGATCCTGGCCGCCACGGTCGCCAGTATCTGGGCCATCCGCAACGTGATGCGCGGGGTCGAACAGCTAGGGGAGCAAAGCACTACACAGGAGGGAGCCACATGGGACCAGCCAGATGCAGCCGTAAACAATCCGGCATCCGACGTGCCGCAGACTACGCCGGCGCCCTCTGCGGAGCCGCCAGCCTCGTCGTCGTCGGCCGGGGCGTCGTCGCCATCTGCCGCTGCGCAGGCCGAACCTGGCGATACTGCCGCATCCTCCGCCTTGCCGGCCGCCTCCTACGGGCTGCCGGTGAAGGGTGAAGTGCTGCTGGCGTTCAGCGGCGACGATCTGGTCTACAACGAGACGCTGGGCGACTGGCGCACCCACAATGGCACTGACTACGCCTGCGTCTCCGGCGACAGCGTGCAGGCCAGCGCCGCCGGCCAGGTGACCGCCGTTTACAGCGACGCGCTGTGGGGCGGCGTGGTGGAAGTGACCGACGCCGAGGGCCGCGTCTGGAAATACTGCGGCGTGTCCGACGCGGCGGTGGAGCAGGGCGACGCCGTGGCCACCGGCGCGCTGCTGGGCCGGGCCGGCGCTATCCCTACCGAGGCCGGCGCGCTGCACCTGCACCTGGAGTGCATCGACGGCGAGACCTGGCTGGACCCGGCCGAGATCATCGCCGGGTGACCCGCCGGGCAAACCATACAAGCCGCAAAAGCGCCGCCCCCTGTTTTGGCAGGGGGCGGCGCTTTTGCGGTTTGTGCGATACCTGCTGTTACAAATAATATAGAGGATGCAGGCGGCAGGCTTTATAGGCGGCAGTTCCTCCCAAAGCCTCCCCTGCAAGGGGCTGCGGAGTCGAGCGCCGCCTGCGGCGGAGAAAGCGAGACGGAGCAGGTGCAGCGGTCGCAGAGCATAAGCGTGATTCAGCGCGCGCCGTGCGATGCGGGCACCGCAAACCGGACGGTGGATGCGCCACAAGGCGCAGACGGAGGGGGCATTACCGCTTTGCGGCGGAGATGTCGGCAGGACCTTGCCCTGTGTTTCGTAGGGGCGGTCAGGGGGGGGCAGCCTCTTATCCCAGGCCGGTCAGCGTCTCAGGCGCGCCCAGGGCCTGCATCAGCCGGGCGTCCTGATCGTCGGTGCCGGTGTAACCGGGGATGCCCGCAGCCTCCGCCAGGGCGGCGCGGTGCTCCAGCGAAGGGTTCAGCCCGTTGCCGATAAAGGTTTCGACGATGGTGCTGCCGCGGTACTGCGCCAGCAGGCCGGACAGGTCGGCAGTCTCCGGGTCAGGGGTCTGGCGCCGCTGCCAGTACAGCTGCGCCAGGGCGGTAAAGGTCCTGGTCGATGGCGCGCTTGAGCCGTTGTTCAGCGCAAGCGTGATGTCGCGGTCAGGGTCGACCTCCGCCGGCGGCAAGATCTGGGGCAGCGGATAAAACGACACCGTCTCGCCGGGAATGAAGTCGATAACGTCATTCTCTCCAGAGCGCGCCTGGTAGACCAGCGTCAGATCCAGGCGGGTCTTGTCACCGCCCGCCTCCTCCACGATGTCCCAGTCGAAGATTTTATACGGCAGGATGTATTTCTGGCCGGCGGAGGGCTGCCCGGAGTAAAGGGCGATGGAATCCTTGTCCCAGCAGGCAGCGGTCGTGGCGTAGCTTGCCCAGCTGCCGGTCTCGTCCGGCGGCAGCACGACGCAGAGGTTGATCCATCCATCGCCCTGCGCGCCGCCCAGTGAGACGGTGGCCGCCACGTGGTCGGTACAACCCATCCAGAACACTTCGTCCCCGCTCTGCAAAAACAGCTCGTTCAGGTCGTCGGCAGAAGGATACCCGTACCCCCGCCGCGGGTCCGGCGGCAGCATGGTGCGGGTCATGGTAAAGCGCCCGTCCTCGCCCTCGGCCCCCTGGAACATGGCCACAAGCTCCCAGTTGTTGGCAAAGTAGTTGTCAAACGCCTCGCTGCCGTACCACTGGGTCTGCTCCGTGCCGTTCACCGCGATGGTGCCGGCGTCCTGCTCCTCAAACTGGACGCCGGCTTCCTCGTAATTGTACTGGAGCTGCTCGGCAAACTGGGCGCGCAGCTCGTCGCTCCAGCTTTCCGACAGTGGCCGGGCGCTGTGCCAGACATATGAAAGCCCGTCCTGCACCATCTCGCTGGAACAGTAGACCGAAAACACCTGGCTCAGCCCGCTGATGACGGCCGGGCGGTAACTGTCCGCAGGTTCGCCCAGGGCGTCCTGCAGCGCGTCCAGCAGGCTGTCCCGGCTGGCGGCCGGTACGCTGGCCGAAACGCTCTCCAGCATCTGGTCGGCGTTGAAATACAGTGCGACGGCGTCCACCGGGACCGAGTAAAGGGTCCCCTCCGGCAGGGTGATGCTGTACCCGGCACCGCTCTGCTGCCGGTCATAGTCGGCACCCTGCTCCTGCAGGCTGGCGGCGAACTCGTCGCAGGTCAGCGTCCAGGGATATTCCGGCACCTCCATGTCCCAGGCCGGGGCGCTGCTCCCGCACCCGGCCAGCGAGACTGCCAGGCCGACAGCCAAAAGCCCGCAGGCAAAACGCTTCATACTCGGTCACCTCCGTGTGGTGTTGGGATACAGGGATGGCAGCCGCCCGCCATGCCCTGCCTGTAAAATTCAGTATGGCATATCGGAAAACCTGCCGCAAGGTGCAGATTCGACAAAAAGCGGCGGCAGGCTTTGGTGGATATGGATCGTAAGAAAAACATCCCCACCCCCCAGTCGAAGCCGGGGGCGGGGATGGTACGGCAGGGAAAGCCAGCCCACCGACAAAGCCAGGGCTGTTCAGCCGGCGTGGCAATACAAAAGGAGGTCGCTTTCCGGGGCCTGACGGCCGTCCGGCGTGCGGGCGTTGAGCCAGACCTCGACCGTCCCGTCAGCGCCGGCGCGCTCTTCCCGCTGCAGGTCAAACGGACGGCCCGGGTCCTCGGCAAACTGCTGGCGGACGTAATAGGTCGTCATCTTGACCAGCAGGGAGTTTTTGTCGCGGCAAAAGACCCGGATGACCGGTTCGTCCGCTTCGACCGTAAAGGTTTTTAAGATGTTGTCCCCCGCCATGGCGTCGTCGGAGAAAAAGGTGTCCACCTCGACCAGCCGGCTGCTTTGGGGGGCGGTAAGGTCGATGTAGCCGGCCTGCTTCAGCTGATCGGCGGTGGTGCTTGCCGGCAGCTCATAGATCTGGTAAAGCAACCGATCCCAGGCCGGCGGCTGCAGGCGCTGCCACAAGACCCACCCGGTGATGCCAAGCACGAGCACCACGGCAAAAAAATCAAAACCCGTTTGACAGTCCGTCGCATGATGATACCTGGCCCTCCTTTTCAAAGGTCTTGTTCGGGTTGGGTTTCGAGTCGTACTGCAAAGCGCCCGCGCGGGCGCTGATACCGTGATCATTCGGGCCGCTCCGGCGGCCCTTTTTCACATTATCTTGGTTATAGTATACATCTTTGCGCTTTACTTGTAAATAATAAATGGACATATTGTACAGAAGCTATGTTGAGCGAAATACAATCAAATCGAACCCACAGAACCCATAGCAGATAGTGGCAGAACAAATGGCTGAATCCAACTCTTCCCGCGCCGCCCATCTGACCGCCACCATCTCCGGCCCGGTCAGCATCCCGGTCAGTCTCTCGCTCACCTGTTCGCCCAGCGGCACGCTTTCCTAAGGCATCTTCTCCTTTCTTACATAACACAAACGCCGGCCGGCGGGAATTTCCCGCCGGCCGGCGCCGCTGTGTATTGGGTTTGATGTGTTCTACACTCAGTAGACCTTGGCTTCCTCCTCGCCGGTCATGACGCGCAGGCCGCCCTGGGCCAGGGCCAGCAGTTCGTCCTCGCCGGGGTAGACGGTGATGGGGGCGATCCAGCCGATGCTCTCGGTCAGTTTTTCCAGCGTCAGCGGGGCATAGGCGATGCCGCCGGTCAGGATGATCTGGTCGACCTTGCCGTGCAGCACGGCGGCCATGGCGCCGGCGTCCTTGCCGATCTGGTAGTAGAAGGCGTCCTGGATCAGTTTGGCGTACTGGTCGCCCTCGTCCACCCTCTTTTCCACCACACGGGCGTCGTTGGTGTGCAGATAGGCGTTGAAGCCGCCGTTGCCGCAGATCTTCTTGTACAGTTCTTTCTCGGTGTATTTGCCGGAGAAGCACAGCTTGATCAGGTCGCCGGCGGGCACGGTGCCGGCGCGCTCGGGGCTGAAAGCGCCCTCGCCGTCCAGCACGTTGTTCACGTCGATGATCTGGCCCTTGCAGTGGGCGCCCACCGACACGCCGCCGCCCATGTGGATGACGATCAGGTTCAGCGCCTCGTAGCTGGCGCCGTGCTCCTTGGCGTAGCGGCGGGCCACGGCCTTCTGGTTCAGCGCGTGGAAGATGCTGCGCCGCGGCAGCTCCGGCATGCCGGAAATGCGGGCCACGTCGGTCAGCTCGTCCACCACCACGGGGTCGACGATGTAGCTGGGCTTGCCGATGGCGTCGCCGATCTCCCGCGCCAGGATGCCGCCCAGGTTGGAGGCGTGCTGGCCCTGGACGCCGGATTTCAGGTCGGCCAGCAGCTCGTCGCTGACGGCGTAGGTGCCGCCGGGGATGGGCTTGAGCAGGCCGCCGCGGCCGACGATGACGTCCAGCGTGTGGACGTCGCAGTTTTTCTCCTTCAAAAAGTCCAGGATGATCTGCTTGCGGAAATCCTTCTGGTCGATGATGGAGGCGTATTTGGCGATCTCCTCGGTGGGATGGCGCAGAGTTTCCTCAAACAGCAGCGTCTCGTCCTCGAACACGCCGATCTTGGTGGAGGTGGAACCGGGATTGATGATCAGGCTTTTGATAGACATGGGGATCTTCTCCTTTTTTACAGCGGGGCGGGACGCCTTATTTGTTTTTCTTCATGGCCTCGGCCACCACGGCGGCCAGAGCGATGGAGTTGACCTTGGTCTGGAAGGAGTCGGAGCGGCTGGTCAGGATGGCGGGCACCTGGGTGCCGGTCAGGATGCAGCCGTTCTCGCACTGGGCGGTGTGCACCAGCGTTTTGTAGCAGATGTTGCCGGCCTGGATGTCCGGGAACAGCAGGATGTCGGCATGGCCGGCGGCGGGGCGGTCCTGGGCGCCCTTGTGGGCGGCGGCCTCCGGGTCGATGGCGATGTCCATGGACAGCGGGCCGTCCACGACGCAGCCGGTGATGCGGCCGTCCTCGTTCATCTTGCGCAGCTCGTCGGCGTCCACGGTGCAGGGCATCTTGGGGTTGACCACCTCGACGGCGGCCAGCGGGGCGACGCGGGGGCAGGGGATGCCGCAGGCGTGGGCCACCTCGACGGTGTTGTTGATGATGTTGACCTTGTCCTCCAGCGTGGGATAGGTGACAAAGGCCACGTCGGTCAAGAACAGCAGCTGTTCGATGCCCTTGACCTGGAACACCGCCACGTGGGACAGCATCTTGCCGGTGCGCAGGCCCACTTCCTTGTCCAGGATGCTCTTGAGGAAGGTCTTGGTGTCGATCAGGCCCTTCATGTACATATCGGCTTCGCCGTCGTGGGCCAGCTTGACGGCTTTCAGGGAAGCCTGGACGTTGTCCGGCTCGTCGATGATGCGCCAGCCGGTCAGGTCGATGTTCAGCTCGGCGGCGATGGCGCGGATCTTGGCCTCGTCGCCCACTAGGATGGCGTCGGCGATGCCCTGCCGGCGGGCGGCGGCCACAGCCTCCAGCACGGCGTCGTCGGCCGCGGCGGCGACGGCCACGACCTTTTTGTCACACTCCTTCACGCGGGAGATCAGGTCCTCAAAACTTGCGCTCATGTTCATGCACCTCTTACATAATTACCTTTTCAGCAGCATGGCCGCGGCCGCGGGGGCGCAGCCGGAAAAACGGCGCCTGCGCCCGGAACAGGGGGCGCGGCGGCGCTATCTGTTAATAAAATAACACTTGTGTCGGAAAGGGTCAAGGGGCGCGGCCCGTCAAACGGCCCAAACGCGCGAAAAATTCTTGCCGCAGCCCCTTGACAGCCCCGGGCCGCCGGGGTATAATATTACACGTAAAAAAAGCAGCGACCGGCATCCGCCGTCGGCTCACCTTGCGGGCGTTCCGCCCCGGGTCATACAGCGTACATCGTCCTTTTTCAGCCGGTGCCGGCATGGGGGCGGTGCGGCTTTATGTCGAGTTTGGCGGCTGCCTGTTCCGGGCGGCCGCTTTTGCGTATCCCATAACGATATTTGTTTGGAGGTGTATTCCAATCGCCAGCAACAGCAATTCCAAGGAACTGGAGATCAACGAGCGTATCCGTGACAAGGAAGTCCGCCTGATCGGCGCGGACGGCCAGCAGATGGGCGTGATGAGCCCCCGCGACGCGCTGCGCATTGCGCGCGAGCGTGACCTGGACCTGGTCAAGGTCGCCCCTCAGGCCAAACCCCCGGTGTGCAAGATCCTGGACTACGGCAAGTACCGGTTTGAGATGCAGAAAAAGGAAAAGGAAGCCCGCAAGAACCAGAAGGTCGTCGAGCTGAAGGAGATCCGCCTTTCTCTCAACATTGATACCAACGATTTTAACACCAAGGTGAACCAGGCTGCCAAGTTCTTGCAGCAGGGCCACAAGGTCAAGGTGTCGATCCGGTTCCGCGGCCGCGAGATGGCGCACACCAATCTGGGCGTCGACGTGCACAAGCGTTTTGCCGAAGCACTGGCCGGCCAGGCCGTCGTCGACAAGCAGCCCAAGCTCGAAGGGCGCAGCATGATGATGTTCCTTTCGCCCAGCCCGAACAAATAACCATCCTTAGGAGGAAACGAAAATGGCTAAAATGAAGCTGAAGACCCTTTCCGGCGCCAAGAAGCGCTTCAAGATGACTGCCAGCGGCAAGATCAAGCGCAACGCGTCCAAGCGCCGCCATATCCTGACCAAAAAGACCACCAAGCTCACCCGCGGCCTGCGCATGAACCACTACGTGGACAAGTCCAACGAGGCCACCGTCCGCAAGATGATGCCCTACGGCGGCTGAGCTATCCGGCAGGAAAACGGCAACTGAGTCTGAGTAACAAAGGAGATAAAATACCATGGCACGTATCAAAGGCGCTACCATGACGCACAAGCGTCGCACCAAGACCCTGAAGCTGGCCAAAGGCTATTACGGCAGCAAGAGCAAGCATTTCCGCATGGCCAAGCAGGCCGTGATGAAGAGCGGCAACTACGCTTACGTCGGCCGCAAGCTGAAGAAGCGTCAGTTCCGCAGCCTGTGGATCACCCGCATCAACAATGCGGTCCGTCCCCAGGGCATGAACTACTCCACCTTCATGAACGCCCTGAAGAAGTCCGGCATCGAGCTGAACCGTAAGATGCTCAGCGAGATGGCCATCCACGATCCCCAGAGCTTCAGCGCCCTGGTCGAGACCGCCAAAAAGGCCCTGGCCTGAATCAGTTTTTGAAAAGCAGACGCACGCGCACGCGTGCGTCGCTTTTGCGTTATGGGGGCAGACGGCGCAAAGCGCCCGCCCCGCACCCCGCGATCCCTCGGACCCGGAAAGGCAGGCAACCATGCAGCAATCCATCACAAGCCGCGAAAACGACAAGATCAAGCAGGCCTGCCGCCTGCGGGACAGCGAGGCCGCCCGCGCCGAAGCGGGGCTTTTCTTTGCCGAAGGCCCCAAACTGTGCCTGGAGGCCGCCAAGTCCTGCCGGTGCGCGGCGCTGTACGCCACCCGCCGCGCGCTGGAGCACACCCCCGCGCTGGCGGCGCTGGATGCGGTGACGATCCCCGTCTCTGACCCGGTGGCGGACAAGCTGTCCTCCACCAAAAACAGCCAGGGGGTCTTTGGCCTGTTTGCGCTGCCCGCGCCCGACCCGGCGGCGCTGGACGCGGCGCGGCGCATCCTGGCGCTGGAGCGGGTGCAGGACCCCGGCAACGTGGGTACGCTGATCCGCAGCGCGGCGGCCTTCGGGTTTGACGCGGTGCTGCTGGGGCCGGGCTGCGCCGCGCCCTACGCCCCGCGGACGCTGCGGGCCTCGATGGGCGCGGCGGTGCGCATGCCGGTGTTTGCCGCCGATGACCTGCCCGCCGCCCTGGCCAGGCTGCGGGACCGCGGCGTGACCTGCCTGGCCGCCGCGCTGCAAAACGCCGCGGCGCTGGACGCCGTCGGCCGGGACTTTGCCGGCGGGCTATGCGTGGTCATCGGCAGCGAGGGCCAGGGCCTGACCGACGCCGCCGTCGCCGCCTGCGACCGGGCGGTGCGCATCCCCATGACCGATCGGGCCGAGAGCCTGAACGCCGCGGTGGCCGGCAGCGTGCTGCTGTGGCATTTCCGCGGGGTGTAAGCGGGCGGATGCTGTTTGCCGCCGCACAAGCGGGCGCGGACGGCGCCCGAAACGACCGCCGACGCCAGGGGGTGCGCCATGGATGACATATATTATTGGATGTGGATGGCCGACGTGCTGGGCTACGGCAGCCAGCACACCGGCGAGGCGCTGGCCTGGGCCGGCGACGCCCGCGGCTTTTACCACCGGATCAGAGCCGGCGGGCGGCCGTCTTTTCTGACCCGCGGCGCGCTGGAACGGTCGGAGGCGCTGGAACCCGCCGGCCTGGCGCCCCGCCTGGACGCCTGCCAGCGGCTGGGGACGGCGGTGCTGACCCCGGACGACCCGGACTACCCGCAGCGCTTTTTGCCCCTGCCCGACCTTCCGCTAGTCCTGTACGCCACCGGAAAGACCGCCTGCCTGAACGGCGGGCGCTATGTGGCCATGGTGGGCACCCGCCGTCCCACGCCCTACGGCCGCCGTGCCTGCCGCGAACTCTCGCTTTCGCTGGCGGGGCAGGGGGCGGTGATCGTCAGCGGCATGGCCGACGGGCTGGACGGCGTGGCCCAGGCCGCCGCCGTGGAGGCCGGCGCGCCCACCGTGGCTTTTCTGGGCACCGGCATCGACAAGACTTATCCCGCCGCCAACGCCGGCCTGCGGGCCGACATCGAGCGGACCGGCGGCGCGGTCCTGAGCGAATATCCGCCCGGCTTTGCGGGCAAAATGCAGGGGACTTTTTTGGCCCGCAACCGGCTGATCGCCGCCATGGGCGAGGTGCTGTGCGTGGCCGAAGCCAGCGGGCGCAGCGGGACCATGAACACCGTCGGCCATGCCGAGCGCTACGGCCGCCCGGTGCTGGCGGTGCCGGGCAGCATTTTCAGCCGCGCCAGCGCCGGAACCAACGCCCTTTTGCAGGCGGGACGCGCCGCCATGCTGTGCTCCGCCGACGATGTGCGCCGGGCCCTGGGGCTTGCATCGGAGGAAAATCTGTGGCAAAATGACCCAGAGGAACCGGCCGTCCCCAGCCTGACCGTCGAGGCGCAGAAGGTGCTGGGCGCCCTTGGCCCCGACCCCATGTACTTGGAGGACATCTGCCGCGCGACCGGCCTGCCCGCCCACCAGGTGCTGGCCGCCTATACCGAGCTGGAACTGGCCGGCGCGGCCATCCCCGGCCCGGGCCGCAGTTTGACGGCGGCCCGGTGACGGCCGGGCGCGCTGCGGCAAAGCGCCGCCGCCCTATTTTCCTATTTGTAATATTGAGTACAGAAAAACAGACGGATACCGTCAGACCCCGCACCCCGCCGTTTCGCGGGTGCATCCAACAGGAGTAACTGCAACATGGCAAAGTTAGTGATCGTGGAATCCCCCGCCAAGGCCAAGACCATCGGCAAATACCTTGGCAAAGACTACAAGGTCACGGCAAGCATGGGCCATATCCGCGATCTGCCCGCCAGCCAGCTGGGCATCGACGTGGAGAACGGCTACAAGCCGCGCTATATCACCATCAAAGGCAAAGAAAAGCTGGTGCGAGAGCTGAAGGACGAGGCCAAAAAGTCCGACGGCGTGCTGCTGGCCACCGACCCCGACCGCGAGGGCGAGGCCATCAGCTGGCACCTGGCCAACGTGCTGGGGCTGGACCCGGCCGCGCCCAACCGCATCACCTTTGACGAGATCACCAAAAAAGGCGTGCAGGAGGGCATGGCCCACCCCCGAGCCATCGACATGGACCTGTTCAACGCCCAGCAGGCCCGGCGGGAGCTGGACCGCCTGGTGGGCTACAAGCTGTCGCCGTTTTTGTGGCGCAAGGTCCGCCGCGGCCTGTCCGCCGGCCGCGTGCAGAGCGTGGCGGTGCGCCTGATCCGCGACCGCGAGCTGGAGATCGAGGCTTTCAAGCCCGACGAATACTGGAACATCGACGCCGAGTTTGGCAAGGGCAGGACCGCCTTTACCGCCCGGCTGGCCGCCGGCGCCGACGGCAAAAAGCTGACCGTCACCAACAAGGAGCAGGCCGACGCCATCCTGGCTGCGCTGGAGGGCAGGGACTATATCGTCGCCCAGGTGGACAAGGGCCGCCGCCGCCGCGTGCCGCCGCCGCCCTTTATCACCTCCACCCTGCAGCAGGAGGCCAGCCGCCGGTTCGGCTTTTCGGCCACCCGCACCATGCGGGCCGCCCAGACGCTGTACGAGGGCGTCGAGATCGCCGGCCACGGCGCCATCGGCCTGATCACCTATATGCGTACCGACTCGCTGCGCATCTCGGACGAGGCGGTGGCCGCCGCCAAGGAGTACATCGGCGGCCGCTGGGGCGAACGGTATATCTGCCCCGTCAAGCGCAAGTACAAGTCCCGCTCCGCCACCGCCGCCCAGGACGCCCACGAGGCCATCCGCCCCTCCACGCCGGGCCTGACCCCCGACGAGGTGGACCAGAGCCTTTCCGGCGATACCGCCAAGCTCTACCGCCTGATCTGGAGCCGGTTTATGGCCAGCCAGATGGCCGACTGCGAGCAGGACACCGTCTCGGTGGGCATTGCGGCGGGGGATTACCTGTTCCGCGCCAGCGGCTACCAGGTGGCCTTTGACGGCTACACCGCGCTGTACGAGGAAGCCACCGACGACAAGGAAAAGAAAGAGACCGCCCTGCCCCCGCTGGAACAGGGCCAGAAACTGGCGTTGGAGCAGCTGCACGCCGACCAGAAATTCACCCAGCCGCCGCCGCTGTACACCGAGGCGACGCTGATTCACGCATTGGAGGAAAACGGCATCGGCCGGCCCTCCACCTACGCGCCCATCATCACCACCATCGTGGACCGCGGCTATGTGGAGCGGGACGGCAAAAAGCTGCGCACCACCCCGCTGGGCCAGGCGGTCAACCAGGTCATGCTGGAACAGTTCCCCGACATTGTGGACGTGACCTTCTCCGCCGATATGGAAAAGCGGCTGGACACCGTGGAAAACGGCCAGGCCAACTGGGTGGACACGGTGGACGAGTTCTACCAGGGCTTTGCCAAAAGCCTGGAGCAGGCCGAAAAGAACATGGAAGGCAAGCGGGTCAAGGTGGCCGACATCCCCACCGACGAGGTCTGCGAAAAGTGCGGCAAGCCGATGGTCATCAAGTCGGGCCGGTACGGCAAGTTCCTGGCCTGCAGCGGCTTCCCCGACTGCAAAAACACCCGCCCGCTGGTCAAGGATACCGGCGGACTGTGCCCGCTGTGCGGCGGCCACATGCTGCTGCGCAAAAGCGCCAAAGGCCGCGTCTATTACGGCTGCGGCAACTATCCTAACTGCAAGTTCATGACCTGGGACGAACCTGTGCCGGACAAGTGCCCCCAGTGCGGCGCCACGCTGTTCAAAAAGCGGGGGATGCTTTACTGCGCCAAAGAGGGCTGCGGTTTCAGCAAGCCGGTAGAGAAAAAGTAAGGGCTGCAGGGCGCACCGCCCCCGGCCGCCAAGCCCCCGCACACTCCGCCGTCCCCCACCCCACAAGACCTATCCGAAAGGACCCGCCATGCAAATTACCGTCATCGGCGCCGGGCTGGCCGGCTGCGAAGCCGCGCTCTGGCTGGCAGGCCGCGGCGTCGCCGTCGACCTGTACGAGCAAAAGCCCGCCCGGTTTTCCCCCGCCCACAAAAGCGCCGGCTTTGCCGAGCTGGTCTGCTCCAACTCGCTGAAAGCCGAGCGCCCCGACTCTGCCTCCGGCCTGCTCAAGCTGGAGATGCGTACCCTCGGCTCCCGCCTGCTGGACGCCGCCGAGTGTGCCCGCGTGGCCGCCGGCGGCGCGCTGGCCGTGGACCGGGACAAGTTCTCGGCCGCCGTCACTGCGCTGGTGGAGGCCGAGCCAAACATCACCGTCCACCGGCAGGAGATCGCCGCCATCGACGAGAGCCGCCCCGTGCTGGTGGCCTCCGGCCCGCTGACCGACGGCGCGCTGGGCGAGGCCGTGGCCGCCCTGACCGGCAGCCACCGGCTGAGCTTTTACGACGCGGTGGCGCCCATCGTCGCCGCCGACAGCCTGGACATGGACAAGGTCTTTGCCGCCTCCCGCTACGGCCGCGGCGAGGCCGACTACCTCAACTGCCCCTTTAATAAAGAGGAGTACGAGGCGTTCTATGCGGCGCTCATCGCCGCCGAGCGCGCGCCGCGGCACGACTTTGACACGCCGCTGACCGTCTACGAGGGCTGCATGCCCATCGAGGTGATGGCCGCCCGCGGCGCGGACACCATCCGCTACGGCCCCCTGCGCCCAGTGGGCCTGCGGGACCCCCGCACCGGCCACCGCCCCTGGGCCAACGTCCAGCTGCGGGCCGAGAACGCCGACCGCACGCTGTACAACCTGGTGGGCTTCCAGACCAACCTGAAATGGGGCGAGCAGAAGCGGGTGTTCTCGATGATCCCTGGCCTGGAGCACGCCGAGTTCGTGCGCTACGGCGTCATGCACCGCAACACCTTTTTGGACAGCCCGGCGGTGCTGACCGACGCGCTCTGCCTGAAAGAACATCCAAACGTGTTTTTTGCCGGGCAGATCACCGGTTTCGAGGGGTACATGGAAAGCGCGGCCTGCGGCCTGCTGGCCGCCCGCAGCATCTGGGCCAGGCTGACCGGCCGGGACTGGACGCCGCCGCCCCAAACCACCATGTGCGGCGCGCTGCTTGGCTACATCACCACGCCCAACAAGGATTTCCAGCCCATGGGGGCGAACATGGGCATCCTGCCCGCCCGCCCCGACATCCGGGACAAGCGCGCCCGCTACGCCGCTTTGTCCGAGACCGCGCAGGCGGAGATGAGGAAGTGGGCGGAGGGCTGAATCAGGGCGTATCCGAAGCTGCAAAAAGCGCCGGAAGATCCGCTGGATGCAGGGCGGTGCAGGCATCGTCTGCCGCGGACACGGCGGCAGCATACGGCCGGCCCGCGGGGTTAAATGTCCGGCAAAGTGCCGCACCCCTCCGCCGCCTGCGGCGGCACCTCCCCTTGCAGGGGCGGCTTCCGGGCCGGCAGCCGCCGCAGAGGCTCCCCTGGAAGGGGAGCTGTCACCGAAGGGGACTGAGGGGTGCATTGCCGCCGAAATCATGCCGATACCCCCACGGCTTGCCGTCAATGCTGCCGCCCCGTTTTCGGGCGCGCGGCAGCGTGCGGACCGCTCAAATTCCTTATTACTAAATTACGAAAAGTCCTGTCCGATTTTCTTTGATTGAAGCTGAAAGCGAGGCAACACCATGAAGATTCTCGTAGACGCCATGGGCGGCGACAATGCGCCGCTGTGTGTTTTGCAGGGCGCGGCCGACGCGCTGCGCGAATTTGGCGACGGCATGCAGCTGGTTCTGCTGGGCCAGAAAGAAGTGATCGAGCAGACCGCCAAAGACAACGGCATTGCGCTGGACGGCATGGAGCTTGTGGACTGCCGCCAGGTGGTCACCATGCACGACGACCCGGTCAAGGCCGCCCGCAAAATGACCGACTCCAGCCTGGTGCGCGGCCTGACCATGCTCAAAAACGGCGAGGGCGACGCTTTTGTCAGCGCCGGCTCCACCGGCGCGATGCACGTGGCCGCCAGCCTGATCGTCCGTACCGTCAAGGGGGTCAAGCGCCCGGCGCTGGCCACCCCCATGCCCGGCTTCAAGCAGAATTACCTGCTTTTGGACTGCGGCGCCAACGTGGAGTGCCGCGCCACCACCCTCAACGCCTTTGCGGTCATGGGCAGCGTCTATGCCGAAAAGGTCATGGGCCGCCGCAACCCCAGCGTCGCGCTGGTCAACAACGGCGCCGAGGACACCAAGGGCACCCCCATCTACCGCGAGGCCCACGGCCTGATGCGGGCAAACCCCGTCATCCGTTTTGCCGGCAACATCGAGCCCCGCGACGTGCCCAACGGCGAGGTGGACGTGGTGGTCTGCGACGGCTTTGTGGGCAACGTCATCCTCAAGCTGACCGAGGGCGTGGCCAAGAGCCTGCTGGGCATGCTCAAGGACGTGTTTATGCAAAGCGTCGTCACCAAGCTGTGCTACCTGGGCGTCAAGGGCGGCCTGCGCACCATCAAGCACAAGATGGACTCGGAGGAAGTGGGCGGCGCGCCGCTGCTGGGCACCGCCAGGCCGGTCATCAAGGCCCACGGCTCCAGCAAGGCCAAGGGCATCAAGAACGCCATCCGGCAGGCGCGCCTCTGCGTGGAGGGCGACCTGTGCGGCACCATGGAGGCCGCGCTGGCAGAATTGCAGACAGACGAAACCAGGGCAGAAAAGAGCGAGTGACATGAAATTCCGCAACCCCGCCCAGCTGGAAGAAAAGCTGGGCTACCAGTTTAAAGACCGGGCGCTTTTGGAGACCGCGCTGACCCATACCAGCTTTGCCAATGAGAGCCGCACCCCCGTGCAGCACAACGAGCGGCTGGAGTTTTTGGGCGACAGCGTGCTGTCGGTGGTGGCGGCGGACTACCTGTTCCGCCATTCCACCCGCCCGGAAGGCGAGCTGACCCGCATGCGCGCCAGCCTTGTCAGCGAGGACGCGCTGTTCCAGTTTGCCCAGGAGATCGAGCTGGGCAGCTTTCTGCGGCTGGGCCGCGGCGAGGAGCTGGGCGGCGGCCGCACCCGCCCCAGCGTGGTGTCCGACGCCTTTGAGGCGCTGATCGCCGCGCTGTACCTGGACGGCGGGCTGGAAACAGCCCGCAGCTTTATCCTGCCCTTTTTGACCGAGGGCAAGACCGCCGAGGAGGACTACAAGACCCGCCTGCAGGAGGTCATCCAGCAGAACCCGGAGGAAAAACTGCACTACGAGGTGGAGATCGAGTCCGGCCCCGATCACGACAAGCGGTTTGGGGTGGCGGTGTACCTAAACTCCAACTGCATCGCCCGCGGCGAGGGCCGCAGCAAAAAATCCGCCGAACAGCACGCCGCCCGCGAAGCCCTGCGCCTGATGGGGCTGATCGAGAAATAAAAGAGAGGACCCCCACGCCTATGCGTCTGAAAGAACTGGAAATCCAAGGCTTCAAGAGCTTCCCGGACAAGACCCGCCTGACCATCGGCGAGGGCATTACCGGCATCGTCGGCCCCAACGGCAGCGGCAAAAGCAACATTTCCGACGCCATCCGCTGGGTCATGGGCGAGACCAGCTCCAAGCAGCTGCGCGGCGCGGGCAAGATGGAGGACGTTATCTTCGGCGGCACCCAGACCCGCAGCGCCATGGGCTATGCGTCGGTCAGCCTGACCATCGACAACACCGACCACGGCCTGGACATGGACGCCGACGAGGTCACCATCGGCCGCCGGTACTACCGCAGCGGCGAGAGCGAGTACAGCATCAACGGCCAGAGCGTCCGCCTGAAGGACATCTACGAGCTGCTTTTGGACACCGGCCTGGGCCGGGACGGCTACGCCATCGTCGGCCAGGGCCGCATCGCCGAGATCGTGGCCGCCAAGTCGGGCGAACGGCGGGAAATTTTTGAGGAGGCCTCCGGCATCGCCCGCTACCGCTACCGCAAAAACGAGGCCGAGCGCCGTCTGGCCGCCGCCGAGGGCAACCTGGAACGCCTGCGGGACATTTTGGGCGAATTGGAGCGCCGCGTCGGGCCCCTCAAGCGGGACAGCGAGAAGGCGCAGCAGTTTCTGGAACTGTCCGGGCAGCGCAAAAGCCTGGAGGTCACCCTGTGGGTGGACGCCATCCGCCGCGCCAAGGACACCGTCCGGGACCAGCAGCGCAGGTACGAGGCCGCCCAGGCCGACTACGACCGCCTGAGCCGCAGCCTGGACGAGTACGACGAGAAGAACGAGGCGCTGCGCGCCAAAACCCGGCAGCTGATGGTTCAGGTGGAAGAGGCCAACGCCCAGATCCGCGCCATCACCGAGGAGAACGCCGGCAGCGACAGCCAGATCGCCGTGCTGAACAACGAGAACGAGCACAGCCGCCGCCAGATCGAGGAGGCCCAGGCCGAGCTTTCCCGCGCCGGCGAGGGGCAGAAGGGCATCGAGCTGGAGGCCGAGGCCCACCGCGCCGCCATCGAAAAGCTGAACGCCCGGATCGCCCAGGCGGACGAGACCGCCAAAGATCTGGACCGCCAGCTGGATGAGCTGGAACAGCAGGCGATGCAGAGCGGCCAACAGCGGGACCTGCTGAACGCGGCCATCCTGCGCTGCCAGCAGGCCGCCACCGCCGCGCAGGTGCAGCACGCCACCGCCGAGAGCGCCGCCAACGCGGCCGAAGCCCGGCTGCAGGACGCCCGCGCCCAAAAACAGCAAAACGAATCCGACGCCGAGACCGCCGGACGGCAGCAGGCCGAGGCCGCCGACCGGCTGCAGCAGGCCGAGGAGACGGTGACCCGGCTGGACAACGTCCGCGCCGGCCTGCGCCTGAAACTGGACAGCCGCAAGCGCCAGCAGGCCGAGGCCGCCGACGCGCTGCAGAAGGCCGAGCGGGAGCTGAGCGCCGCCGCCCAGCGCATCCACATTTTGGAGGACCTGGAGCGCAACCTGGACGGCTACCAGCAGAGCGTCAAGACGGTCATGCGCGCCGCCGGTTCGGGGCGGCTGCGGGGCGTCATCGGCCCGGTGGCCGGCATCCTGACGGTGCGCAAGGGCTACGAGGTGGCCATCGAGACCGCGCTGGGCTTCGCTTTGCAGAACATCGTGGTGGAGGACGAAAAGTCCGCTCGCGCCGCCATCGCCTTTTTGAAGGCGGAAAAGGGCGGCCGCGCCACCTTTTTGCCGCTGGATACCATGCAGGGCAGCCGCTTCAGCGGCCGGCTGACCGGCACCGCCGAGGTGGCCGCCGACCTGGTGGAAGCCGACCCCCGCTACCAGAACATCGTCAACAACCTGCTGGGCCGCATCATCGTGGTGGAGGACCTGGCCGAGGCGTCCGCCGTGGCCCGGAACCTGGGCTACCGCAACCGTATCGTCACGCTGGACGGGCAGGTCATCAACGCAGGCGGCAGCTTTACCGGCGGCTCCACCGCCCGCAGCGTGGGTGTGTTCAGCCGCAAGCAGGAGCTGGAGGAGCTGCGCGCCCGCCTGACCCGGCTGCAGACCGCCCGCGATACCGCCGCCCAGGCCGCCCGCGACCGCAAGGCCGAGGCCGACACCCTGCAGGCCCAGCTGACCGGTGCCGACAGCGAGAGCATGACCGCCGCCGCCGACCGGCTGCGGGCCTCGCTGGAGGTGGACCGCCTGGCCGCCGCCGCCGACAATGCCGCCCGGGAGCGGGAGCGGCTGCAACAGGAGATCGCCCTGTTTGAAGCCCAGCTGGCCGAGAGCCGCGCCGCCGCGGAGCAGGCCGGCAAAGACCGCGCCGCCGCCGAGGCCGAGCAGGCCGACGCCGAGCGGCAGCTGGCCGCCCTGGGCGAGAGCGCCGACGGCCTGACCGCCAAGCGGGAGGAGCTGACCGCCGCCGCCAACGACAACCGCCTGGCCCGCATGACCGCCGAGAAGGACGTCAGCCTGCACCGGGCCGCGCTGGAGACGCTGGCCGGCCGCACCGGCGAGGCCGAGGCCCGCGCCCGCGAGCTGAACGCCAGCATCGAGGCCTGCCGCCAGCGCATCCGTGCCAACGAGCTGAGCGTCGAGAACATCCAGCGCCAGCGGGAGGAAAACCGCCGGCGCATCGCCGACTGCGAGCAGGCCATCCGGGACGCCAACGCCGCCCGGATGCAGGCCGAGGCCGATTCTACCCGCCTTGCGCAGGAAAACCGCGCCCTGACCGACGAGCGGGAGCGGATGAGCGGCGAGATGGCCCGCCTGGCCGAGCGCCGCACCGCTGCCGAGACCGAGCTGAACTCCACCGCCGCCAAGCTGTGGGAGGAGTACCAGCTGGCCGAGAGCGAGGCCGAAGCCCTCTGCGTCGAGTTCCAGAACGTCACCGAGCTGCGCCGCCAGGTGGCCGAGGTCCGCGGCAAGATCCGCGCTCTGGGCAACGTCAACGTGGGTGCCATCGACGAGTACAAGGAAGTCAAGGAACGCTACGACTTCATGAAAGCGCAGGTCACCGACGTGGAAAAGTCCCGCGCCGAGCTGAACCGCATGATCGGCGAGCTGTGCGACGAGATGCGCGCCCTCTTCTCGGACAGTTTCAAGCGCATCAACGAGAATTTTGTGCATATTTTCCGGGAACTGTTCGGCGGCGGCAGCGCAAGGCTGTACCTGTCCGACCCGGACGACGTGCTGGAGAGCGGCATCGAGATCGAGGTCTCGCCCCCCGGCAAGGTCATCAAGAACCTGTCGGCGCTGTCCGGCGGCGAGCAGGCGCTGGTGGCCATCTCCATCTACTTCGCTATTTTGGCGGTCAACCCGTCGCCGTTCTGCATCCTGGACGAGATCGAGGCCGCGCTGGACGACGTCAACGTGGTGCGCTACGCCCAGTACCTGCGCCGCCTGACCGACAAGACCCAGTTCATCGTCATCACCCACCGCCGCGGCACCATGGAGGCCGCCGACGTGCTGTACGGCGTGACGATGCAGGAGGACGGCGTTTCCAAGATCTTGCGCCTGGACCTGAACAGCGTCAGCGCGGATCTGATCTCGTGACGGGGACCAGCCCTGCCGATCCCCATCCGGACAGGCGGGTGCTTGCCGCCGCCTTTGTAGGGGGACGATGCTGGCATCGTCCCGCAAACCTTCCGGCCGGCGATGCGCCCCGGGCCGATGAAAATCATCGGCCCCTACGCAAAGGTTCCGCCTGGCCGGGGTATCTGCCGGCACAAAAGGGGATTGGCAGCCCTCTCGCGGCAATGCACCCTTGCGTCTGCGGCTTACGCCGCATCCGCCTTCCCTTACAGGGGAGGCTTTGCCAATGGCAGCTGCCCGAAAGGCTCCCTGCAAGGGGAGCTGCCGGCGAATGCCGGCTGAGGGGTGCCGCACCTTGCCGGGATCTTACCCTTGCAGACTGGCTGTACGTTACCCGCCGGATTCCCCATCCACCCAAAGGAGGTGCCCGCCATGGGCCTGTTTGATGCGTTCCGCAAGAAAAAGATCAACGACGGTCTGGAAAAGACCCGCACCGGCTTTTTTGCCAACATCGTCAACACGCTGACCAATTCCCAGATCGACGACGACCTGTACAACGACCTGGAGGAGCAGCTGATCCTGGCCGACGTCGGCCCCGACTGCGCCATCCGCCTGGTGGACGAGCTGCGCGACAAGGTGCAGGCCGACCACCTGAAAACCGGCGAGGAAGCCCTGAAAGCCCTGCGGGAACTGATCCGCCTGGAGATGAACCCCTCCACCGATATGGACATCTCCGGCAAGCCGGCGGTGATTCTGGTCATCGGCGTCAACGGCGTGGGCAAGACCACCACCATCGCCAAGCTGGCCTACCTGTACAAGGACCTGGGCCGCAAAGTGATGCTGGCCGCCGGCGATACTTTCCGCGCCGCCGCCAGCGAGCAGCTGGAACTGTGGGCCGAGCGCGCCGAAGTCCCGCTGGTCAAAGCCGGGGAGGGCGCCGACCCCGCCGCCGTCATCTTTGACGCGGTCAAGAGCGCCAATGCCCGCGGCTACGACATGGTCATTGCCGACACCGCCGGCCGCCTGCACAACAAAAAGGGCCTGATGGACGAGCTGTCCAAGATCGCCCGCAGCGTCAAAAAGGCCAGCCCGGAGGCCAGCCTGGAGGTGCTTTTGGTGCTGGACGCCATCACCGGCCAGAACGCCATCAGCCAGGCGCAGGAGTTCTGCCGCGCCGCCGGAGCCACCGGCATCGTGCTGACCAAGCTGGACGGCACCCCCAAGGGCGGCTGCGTCATCGGCGTCAAGCAGAAGCTGGGCCTGCCCATCCGCTTTGTGGGCGTGGGCGAGAAGATCGACGACCTGCTGTTCTTCTCGGCCACCGATTTCTCGGAAGCGCTGCTGCCCGAACTGCCCAAACATGAGGAGGACGCCCGATGAAAGTGCTTGCAGCCACCAACAACGCCGGCAAGCTGAAAGAGCTGCGCCGTATTCTGGAGCGCATGGGCCATACCGTGGTAAGCCCCAAAGAACTGGGGCTTGCCCTGGACCCGGACGAGACCGGCGCCACCTTTGCCGAGAACGCCCGCATCAAAGCGGAAGCCTTCTGCCAGGCGTCCGGCCTGCCTACCGTGGCCGACGACTCCGGCCTGTGCGTCGACGCGCTGGACGGCGCGCCCGGCGTTTACAGCGCCCGCTACTGCGGCCGCCACGGCGACGACCCGGCCAACAACCGCAAGCTGCTGCAAAACCTGGCCAACGTGCAGGAAGGGGCGCGCGGCGCAAAGTTTGTCTCGGCGGTGTGCGTGCTGCTGCCCGGCGGGGCCTGCCATATCTTTTTGGGCGAGTGCCCCGGCCGCATCGGCTTTGCGGAGCAGGGCACAAACGGCTTCGGCTACGACCCGCTGTTCATCCCCGACCGGGTGGGCCTGCCGGACGGTTCCACCGTCCCCAACACCCAGGGCCGCACCTACGCCCAGCTGGCCGACGGCGAAAAGGACGCCATCAGCCACCGCGGTCGCGCCATGGCCGCCATGGCAGAGGCTTTGCCCCAAATTCTGGCCGGGGCGTAAGGCCGTATCCCCAACTTTTGCAACTTTGTAATAATTTCGTCATTTTTATATGGTTTACTGGGAACAGCCGTGGGCGCCGCAGCGCGCCGGCATCCGGCTGCCCTGCACAAAAAAAGGAGACCCCCTATGCTTACAAGCAAGCAGCGCGCCGCCCTGCGCGGCGCCGCCAACCCGCTGGAACCGGTGTTCCAGATCGGCAAGGGCGAGATCGACGACAACCTGACCGCCGCCGTGGCCGACTGCCTGGCCGCCCGCGAGCTGATCAAGCTGAAAGTGCTGGAGACCAGCGAGTACACCGCCCGCGAGGCCGCCGACATCCTCTGCCAGGCCACCGGCGCCGACTGCGTGCAGGTCATCGGCCGCAAGTTCGTGCTGTTTTTGAAAAAGAAGAAAGATTCCGCCTTTGACGCGGTGCTGGCCAAATGACAGCCCCGCAGCGGGACGTTCCCGCCCCGGGGCTGGCCGGGGACAAGGGGTTCGCCGCCGAGCCGGACGGCAGCAGCCGCCCCATGCGGCTGCTGCTGTACGGCGGCACCTTTGACCCGCCCCATCTGGGGCACCTGAACAACCTGCGGGCCGCCATGGCCGCCGTCCACCCCGACCGGGTGGTGGTCATGCCGGCGGGCACGCCGCCCCACAAGGCGGCCAGCGCCACCCCGGCCCGGCACCGCCTGGCCATGTGCCGCTGCTTTGCCGCGCTGGGGCCCGGCGTCACCGTCAGCCGGTGGGAGATCGACCAGGGCGGCCGCAGCTACACCGTCCGCACGCTGGAGATGCTGCGGGCGGCCTGGCCCGGCGCGCAGCTTTATCTGGCGGTGGGCAGCGATATGCTGCTTTCCTTCCGGCAGTGGCGGGACTGGCGGCGCATTTTGCAGCTGGCCGCCCTGGTGGTGGAAAGCCGCCAGTCCGGCGACGAACCCGCGCTGCAGGCCATGGCCCGCAGCCTGGCCGCCGACGGCGGGCAGGTGCTGTTTGCCCAGGCGCCGGCTTTTGTCTGCGCGTCCAGCGAGCTGCGTGCCCGCCTGGCCGCGGGGGACGCCGCCGCGCTGGCCCTGCTGCCGGCGTCGGTGGCGGACTACATCAGTAAATACGGATTGTATTGTTCTGAAAAATAATACGGTTCGCGCTTCGCTTTTCCGCCACACACGCCGGAAAAGCGCCTGCGCGGGGCAGGGGGCCTGCGCTCCCGCGCATACGTCCCCGCACAGGACCCATACTACGGATCGGACAGAAAGGAAAATCTGCATGACCTGCAAGGAAGCCAAGGCGCTGGTGAAAAGCCACCTGAGCGAGAAACGCTACCGGCATACCATCAATGTGAAAAAAATGGCCGTGGCCCTGGCCGAGCGCTGGGGCGCCGACCCGGAAAAGGCCGAGCTGGCGGCTTTGCTGCATGACAGCGCCAAGGAGCTGCCCAAAGCGGAGCTGTTGCAGATTTTTGCCGACAATGCTATAATAGCAAATAATGCTGCCCGGCGGCCCGCGCCCATCTGGCACGGGCTTGCCGCGGCCATTTTGTGCCAGACCCAATGGGGCGTTACCGACCCCGAGATCCTGTCCGCCATCCGCTGCCACACCACCGGCAAGCCGGGCATGGGCAAGCTGGACAAGATCCTGTACCTGGCCGACATGACCAGCGCCGAGCGGGACTACCCCGGCGTGGAGAAACTGCGCAGGCTAGAGTTTGAGGATCTGGACAGGGCCATCTGCGCGGCGCTGGAACAGAGCATCCAGTTTGTCAGGGACAGCGGCAAACCGGTGGACCCGGAAAGTCAGGCCGCACTGGAGGATATGCGCAGCCGCCTTGCCCAGCGCGCGTGACCCGGCGGCAGCGTCCCCCCGGGGCCGGTATGCTTCCGGCATGCCTGACGTCAACCATGTCAAAACCATCAGGAGGAGCCAGCCAATGAGCGAGCCTCGGAAGATCAATACAAGCGGAACGCATGCGGCGGCCGGCGGCGGGCGCAGCGTCAACACCGGCGCGGCGCAGTCGGCATATTCCGACGCCCGCCTGGAGGAAGCCCGCGCCCGCGCCCGCGCCGATGCGGAGGCCGCCCGCCTGCGCCGCAGCCAGCAGTTCCCCCGCGTCAGCCAGCAGCCGCAGGTCTCGGGCGCGCGGGTGCAGCGTCTGGACCTGAGCCGGGCCCAGGGCAGCAAACCGGTCTATGATATTCACAACGACGCCGATTTCGAGGCCCGCCAGCGCCGCAAGGCCGCGCAGGCTGCAGCGGCCGCCCGGCAGCCCGCAGGCGCGGCGCAGCGCACGGTACAGCAGCCCGCGCAGCCCCGCACGGCATCGGCGCAGCCCCGCCCGCAGGCTGTGCAGCAGCCCCAGGCGGCGTCCCGGCCGCGCACGGTCAACACCGCGCCGCGCCAGGCTCAGGCGTCGGCTCCTGCCGCCCAGGCGTCGGCCCCGCGCCAGATCCACCGCGTGGACGCGGCGCCTTCCGCCGCGCAGTCCTCGTCCGGGCGCCCCATCCACCGCGCTCCGGCTCCTGCGCCGCAGACGGCCGCGCCTTCCGCCGCGCCGGCGTCCGCCGCCGCATCCCGGCAGGCGGTCACCCCGCACCCGGAGGTCGCCCGCGCCGCGGCGAGAAAAAGCAGCGGCGGGATCCGCATGGAGGGCGGCGCTGCCGGCCGCGCCGGAAGCCAGGCTTCGGGCGCATCCGGCGCAGGCGGCCAGCCCCCAAAAGGCCCCGGCCGCGGCAAAGCCGGCAGGGGCGGCGACGGCGGTAAGGGCAAGCGCAAAAAGCGCAAGCTGAAATGGTGGCAGATCCTGCTGGGAACGCTGGGCGCCGTGGCTTTGATCTTTGCCGGGGCGTTCATGATCATCATGAATGCCATCCGGCCGGAGGGCAGTTCCATCTCGATCAGCCAGCTGCTCAACACCCCCCAGGAGTACGCCGGCGACCAGCTGAACATCCTGGTGATCGGCGTCGACCGCACCACCGAGGGCGGCGATATGGCGGCGGGGTCCAGCAGCGACGGGCAGACCAACGACGGCAACACCGACATGATCATGTACGTGCAGCTGGATTTTGTCAACGACGAGGTCCGCATGCTGCAGCTGCCGCGAAACATCATGGTCACGACCGACTATGACGTTTCCCACAATTACCAGATCAACAACGTGGCCATGACCCAGGGCGGCAACGGCAACAACAATTATGCCGCGCTGGCTGAGCTGATCCACGAACAGTTCGGCCTGTATATCGACGGATACGTTTCCGTCCGCCTGGAGGCGCTGGTGCAGCTGGTGGACACGCTGGGCCCCATCCAGGTCTACGTGCCGGAGACGATCGACTACGGCGACGGCAGCCGCCTGGAACAGGGCCTGCAGTGGATGGACGGCGCCACCGCCGAATTCTTCCTGCGCGCCCGCAAGACCTACGCCACCGGCGACCTGCAGCGCCTGAACACCCAGCGCTATTTTTACGCGGCCATGTTCGCCCGCCTGCGCAGCATGAACGTGTGGGACATCGCCAAGATCCTGCCCGTCGTCATGAGTTATATGGAGACCGACCTGCCCATCTCCGACCTGGTCAGCGTGGCGGTCAGCCTGCTGAATATAAGCAGCGACCACATCATGCTGTGTCAGGTGCCGGTGTATATGGGGCAGCTGTATTATCCGATCAACGCCAGCAATGCCAACGACGTGGTGGTGGTGGCCAGGCAGGAGACGGCCGACCTGCTCAACACCTATTTCCGCCCGGCCGAAAGCCCGGTCGCAGCCGACGCCCTTGGCATCTGCGACGGCATCATCGACGTGTCCGGCCGGACGCCGTCCGACCCGAACGTGCAGTATATGGGCACGCTGAACGAGGACGTGGTGAGCGCGGCGGAGGAGTCGGGCGCGACGGACAACCCGGACGCCGTTTACGACCTTCCCACAGCCACAGCCACGCCGTCGCCCGACGACGGCAGCGCTTCGCAGGACGGCTCGGCGTCGGAGGATGACGCCGCCTGACCGGGCGCATCGAACAAAAAACATCACAGGAGGAACCGCATGGAGAGCAAGGAACTTGCCATCCGGCTGGCACGCGCGCTGGACGCCAAAAAGGCGCGGGATATTCGCATCATCCGCGTGCATGACCTGACCACCGTCACCGATTACTTTGTCATTGCCACCGGCACGTCCACCACCCATGTGGCGGCGCTGGCCGACGAGGCGGACTTTCAGCTGGGACGCCAGGGCGTCAACGTCCTGCGCACCGAGGGCCATGAGGGCAAGCGCTGGATCCTGCTGGATTACGGCAGCGTGATCGTCCACGTGTTTACCCAGGAAGCCCACGATTTCTACGACTTGGAGCATCTGTGGGCGGACGGCGAGCCGGTGCCCGCTGCGGAGTGGCGTCTGCCGGAGGAACCGGCCGCGGCGCCCCAGGCGCAGGCCGAACAAGAGTGATCCTGCGGGGCAGGCCCTGAAACACGCAAAGAAGCGCGGGGGCCTGCCCCGCTGCGTCCAAATACAGCGGCGTCCGGCATGGCCGGGCTGCGCCGCACAAAATCTGCGGGGGTTACCCGCGTTGGGGAGAGATCAAACCGTGAAATACGACTTCAAAGCAGTAGAGGCCAAATGGCAGAAGGTCTGGGAGGACGAGCACACCTTCCACGCCGAGATCGACCGCACCAAGCCCAAATTTTACGCGCTGGTGGAGTTCCCGTACCCTTCCGCCGCCGGCCTGCACGTGGGCCATCCGCGCAGCTACACCGCGCTGGACATTGTGGCCCGCAAAAAGCGGCAGTGCGGCTACAACGTGCTGTATCCCATGGGCTGGGACGCCTTTGGCCTGCCCACCGAGAACTACGCCCTGAAAAACCACATCAACCCGGAGATCGTCACCGCCAAAAACGTGGCCCGCTTCAAGAGCCAGCTCAAGAGCCTGGGCCTGTCCTTTGACTGGGACCGGGAGATCAACACCACCGACCCCGACTACTACAAGTGGACCCAGTGGATCTTTTTGCAGCTGTACAAGCACGGCCTGGCCTACAAAAAGGAGATGACCGTCAACTACTGCACCGGCTGCAAGGTGGTGCTGGCCAACGAGGAAGTTGTCAACGGCGTCTGTGAACGCTGTGGCAGCCCGGTGGTCCACAAGGTCAAGAGCCAGTGGATGCTCAGGATCACCGCCTACGCCGACCGCCTGATCGACGACCTGGACGGCCTGGATTACATCGAGCGCGTTTCGACCCAGCAGAAAAACTGGATCGGCCGCAGCCACGGCGCCGAGATCAACTTCGACACCACCGCCGGCGATGTGCTGACCGTCTACACCACCCGCGCCGACACGCTGTTCGGCTGCACCTACATGGTCGTCAGCCCGGAACACGCCTACGTGCAGAAGTGGATCGACGCCGGCCTGCTGAAAAACGTGGACGAGGTCCGCGCCTACCAGGCCGAGGCCGCCCGAAAGTCCGACTTTGAGCGCACCGAGCTGAACAAGGACAAGACCGGCGTCCGCATCGACGGCGTCGAGGCCGTCAACCCGGTCAACGGCAAGGTGGTGCCCATCTTCATCTCGGACTACGTGCTGGCCACCTACGGCACCGGCGCCATCATGGCCGTGCCCGCCCACGACCAGCGCGACTGGGAGTTCGCCACCAAGTTCGGCCTGCCCATCGTCGAGGTGGTCCAGGGCGAGACCCCGTCCGATCTGAGCCAGTCCGCCTTTACCGACGTGGCCACCGGCACGCTGGTCAACTCCGGCTTCTTGAACGGCCTGTCCGTCGAGGACGCCAAGGAAAAGATGTACGCCTGGCTGGAGGAAAACCACAAGGGCCACAAGCAGGTCAACTTCAAGCTGCGGGACTGGGTGTTCAGCCGCCAGCGTTACTGGGGCGAGCCTATCCCCATGGTCTACTGCGAAAAATGCGGCTGGCAGCCCCTGCCGGAAAGCGAGCTGCCGCTGCGCCTGCCGGAGATCAAGGACTTTGAGCCCGGTCCCGACGGCGAAAGCCCGCTGGCCCGCCACGCCGAGTGGGTCAACACCACCTGCCCCTGCTGCGGCGGCCCCGCCAAGCGCGAGACCGACACCATGCCCCAGTGGGCGGGGTCCAGCTGGTACTTCCTGCGCTACTGCGACCCCCACAACGACAAGGAGCTGGCCAGCAGGGAGGCCCTGGAATACTGGAGCCCGGTGGACTGGTACAACGGCGGCATGGAGCACACCACCCTGCACCTTTTGTACAGCCGGTTCTGGCACAAGTTCCTGTATGACATCGGCGTGGTGCCCACCAGGGAGCCCTACAAAAAGCGCACCAGCCACGGCATGATCCTGGGCCTGAACCCCCACAGCTTTGTCAACCTGCCCGACGAGGAGCAGAAGAAGCTGCTGGCCGAGTACGGCAGCGAGAAGGCCGCCCGCGCCCACCTGGTGGAGGAGTACGGCGAGATGGCCGAACACCCCATCGTCAAGATGTCGAAATCCCTGGGCAACGTGGTCAACCCCGACGACGTGGTGGACGAGTACGGTGCCGACACGCTGCGCCTGTACGAGATGTTCGTGGGCGACTTTGAGAAGGCCGCCCCCTGGAACACCAGCTCCATCAAGGGCTGCAAGCGGTTCTTGGAGCGCATCTGGGGCCTGTCCGACAAGATCGTGGCGGGGGAGGGCATCCGCCCGGCCGTGGAGGCCACCGCCCACCGCACCATCAAGAAGGTGGGCGAGGACATCGACGCCCTCAAGGCCAACACCGCCATCGCCCAGCTGATGATCTACGTCAACACCCTGTACGACAACGGCGGCGCCACCCGCGCCGAGTACGAGGTGCTTTTGCAGTTGCTGAACCCCTTCGCCCCCCACATGACCGAGGAGCTGTGGCAGCAGCTGGGCCACGAGACCCAGCTGGCCTACACCCCCTGGCCGCAGTATGACGAGGCCAAGTGCGTTGAGCAGACCATCGAGATCGCGGTGCAGGTCAACGGCAAGGTCAAGGCCCGCATCCAGGTGCCCGCCGGCATCGAGCAGGCCGACGCCATCGTCCGCGCCAAGGCCGAGCCTGCCGTGGCCGAAGCCCTGGCCGGCAAGACCATCGTCAAGGAGATCTACGTCAAAGGCAAGCTGGTCAACCTGGCGGCAAAGGGGTAAGCCGCCGGCCGCGGCCGCTGGGCGGAAAATTCATATTTATCCGCAGATATGCTGAATAAATTGTAAACAATCCCCCGCGCAGGACAAATACGGTTGACATTTTCACGCCCCGTATAGTATAATTACCAATACTGGTTGACTAGTAGCAGATGCAAACCAACCCCTCGCCGCGCGGCTGCCGCCGCCGTCCGGGACCTTGCATCCCGTGCTGAAACATTGACCGGCAAACTCCTGTCAGTAGGACCAAGGGAGGGAAAGCAAGATGTCGGAGATCCGTGTCAAGGAGGGCGAATCCCTCGAGAGCGCTCTGCGCCGCTTCAAGCGCAGCACTGCTCGCAGTGGTGTGCTCGCTGAGGTGCGCAAGCGCGAGGCTTACGAGAAGCCGTCCGTTCGCCGCAAAAAGAAGTCCGAAGCCGCCCGCAAGCGCAAGTACAAGTAAGCAAGCTGTTTGCTGATGTTGCGCCGCCTGCAAGCGGCTGGGCAGGCCCGCATGGTCGGGCCTGCTTTTTTGTTGCAGATCGCCGCCAAAGGAGAGATACCCGCCCATGCTGCTGACCCCGGAATATATCTTTAAAAATGTGGAGGCCATCACCCCGGAATTTCTCCGGGCGCAGGGCATCACCGCGCTGGTGCTGGATGTGGACAACACCCTGACCGGCGACGGCAGCCAGCAGCTGGACGCCAGCGTCGCCGCCTGGCTGGACGCCATGCGGGCGGCGGGCGTCAGCCTGACCATCGTCTCCAACAACACGGCAAAGCGGGTGCGCCCCTTTGCCGCCCGCATCGGCCTGGCCTTTGTGCCGCTGGCCTGCAAGCCGCTGCCCATCGGCCTGATGGCGGCCCGGCGGCGGCTGGGCGTGGCCAAACGCCAGATGGCCATGGTGGGGGACCAGATCTATGCCGACCGGCTGGCGGCGGGGCTGTACGGCATCCGCTGCCTGTATGTGCTGCCCCGCACCCCCCGCGACAAATCCCGCGGCGTGCGGCTCAAGCGAAAATTTGAGCCGCCCTTTATCCGCAAGTACTACGAGAAAGGCGGAAAACTCTATGAATGATACGCCCCGTTTCGGCGCTGCCGGCCTGTCCGACAGCTTTGCCGCCGGCGGCTATAAAAGCCCCCGCGATATTGCGGCCTACCATGCCGGGTTCGGCCTGACCGCCTTCGAGGTGCAGTGCGGACGCGGCGTGCGCATGCCCCACGACAAAGCCGCTGTGCTGGGCGCCCGCTGCGCGGCCGAAAACATCGCGCTGTCGGTGCACGCGCCCTATTACATCAGCATGAGCAGCCTGGAGGAGGACAAGCGCCTGCGCAGCGTGGATTACCTGCTGCAAAGCTGCGCGCTGGTCAAAGCGCTGGGCGGCCGGCGGGTCATCTTTCATGCCGGCAGCTGCGGCAAGCAGAGCCGGGAAGCTGCGCTGGAAAAGGCGCTGGACACCATGCGCCGCGCCGTCGAGGCGGTGGACGCCGCCGGCTACGGCGACTGCATCCTGTGCCCCGAGACGATGGGCAAGGTGAACCAGCTGGGCACCCTGGACGAGGTGCTGACTCTGTGCGGCGTGGACAGCCGCATCACCCCCTGCGTCGACTTCGGCCATCTGTACGCCCGCACCCACGGCGGCATCACCGGGCGCGGGGACTACGCCGCCATCCTGGACCGCATGGCCGAGGTCCTGGGGGACGACCGGGCGGCGCAGTTCCACGCCCATTTTTCCCGCATCGCCTACACCGCCGGCGGCGAGAAATGCCACCTGACCTTTGCCGACACCGAGTACGGCCCGCCCCATCAGCCCCTGATGGCGCTTTTGAAGGAGCGCGGGCTGACGCCCACCATTATATGCGAGTCCGCCGGCACCCAGGCCGAGGACGCCCGCGCGCTGCGCCTTGCCTGGGAACAGGCGTAAACCGGGCGACGGTTGCGTGCGTCCGGCGGGATTTTGCCGGCAAGCCGGTCTTTTTTTCGCAAAAATCTGCCAAAACCCCGCCGGGGGGCTTGCAACATCAGCCATTATCGGGTAAAATATATAGCAGGTATGCTTTTATTACACTTTATAAAATATGGAGGAATTTCAATATGATCTCTGCAGGCGAATTCCGCAATGGCGTTACCTTTGAGCAGGATGGGCAGGTGCTCCAGGTCGTCGAGTTCCAGCACGTCAAGCCCGGCAAGGGCGCGGCCTTTGTGCGCACCAAGACCAAGAACGTCATCACCGGCGCTGTGACGGAAACCAGCTACAACCCCACCGCCAAGTTCCCCCAGGCTTTCATTGAGCGCAAGGAAGTGACTTACAGCTACGCCGACGGCGACCTGTACCACTTCATGGATAACGAGACCTACGACGATATTCCGGTCAACGCCGCCGACGTGCCGGACAACTTCAAGTTCTGCAAGGAGAACGAAGTCTGCAAGCTGCTCTCCTACAAGGGCAAGGTTTTCAGCGTCGAAGTGCCGAACTTTATCGAGCTCGAAGTGACCGAGACCGAGCCCGGCTTCAAGGGCAACACCGCCACCAACACCCTCAAGCCTGCCAAGGTCGAGACCGGCGCCGAGATCCGCGTGCCGCTGTTCATCAACGAGGGCGACAAGATCCGCATCGACACCCGCACCGGCGAATACATGGAGCGTGTGAACTGATTTTTATGATCCCCTGACCGGGAAAAGGAGGGACCCGCTATGGCGATGGACCTGAACGCGAAAGCCGCCTATATCCGCGGCCTGATGAATGGCATGGAGTTCGACCCCAACAGCAAAAACGGCCGCATCATCGCTGCGATGATGGACCTGCTGGAAGCGATGGCCGCCACCGTGACCGAGCATGACGACGCCCTGGACCAGGTCTATGACGAACTGGACGCCATGGATGAGGACATGGACGATCTGACCAGCGCCCTGTTCGACATCGACGATGAGGACGAGGACGACATGGACAGCGAGGCCGAGTACGAAGTCACCTGCCCCAACTGCGGCGTGGTGACGGCGGTGGACGAGGACACCCTGCTCAACCAGGAGCTTGTCTGCCCCAGCTGCGGCGCCACCTTCGGCATTGAGCTGGCCCCCGACGAGGAGGACGAGGACGCCGAAGAAGCGCCCGCCGCCCCCGCCGATGCGACCGAGATCAAGATCGACTGATCCCGCCGCCCGGCCCAACAACCAGAATAAGCACCCGCGCCCCGGCCGCTAAGGCCGGGGCGCTTTTGTGTGCCGATAAAGGGGCTGTTTCTGTGTGATACGGCTCTTTCGGCAGAATGGGAAAACAAACGGCTTTTTTCGGCCGGCCGGGAACCGCGCATCTGCCCCGGCCGGGTCAAACGACCCGGAGGAGCCTGTACTGGTCAATGCCCTGCGCAATGTCGAACACATACATCCGCTCGCCGCCGTCTTCCGCTTCTGCAATCAGGCGCAGCTCTTCGCCTTCCACTTCGACATGGGCGCTGTCAAAATCGGACTCGAGATACTCCATCGCGGGGACCAGCAGAATTCGGCCGGCATCCGCCTCAAAGCGGACGACCATATCCTCTGCGGGGATCGCGCTTTCAAAAAAGGCGAGGTCGCCGATCCCGAGGTGCGCGGCCGTAAACGCAACAAAATCGTCGGCCGGGATCACGTTATAATTCCGGATCATGCCGTCCTGCTCAAGATAGACGACCTCGCTGCAGGCATCTGGATAGATGCCATAAAAACAATCCAGCATGCACCGGCTCAGGCGGAACGCAGCCTTGCTGTCTGCTTCCCCGATGGTTTCGACAGGGTCGGGGAGGGCGATGGTGAGATAGTAGGCGAAGGTGTGGAATTCATCGGCGTCGAGCCCCGGCGGCGTCTCAAAAAGCCCTTCGTCTTTAAGCATGACCGCGCCCGGCGCATAGACGGCGGTTTCCGCCGGTTTAGGGGAAGGTTCGGGGGCCATGGTGGGCTGCGCAGTCGGCTGCGGCGCTGCGGTCGCCGCAGGCGTTTCGGTTTCGGACGGCGGCACTGCGGCCGGGCCCGGCGCAGCAGCCCCGCGGGCGCACCCCGCCAGCAGCGCCGCGCACAAAACGGCGGGCAGAACGATCTTGCAGCCTTTGCGTTTCATGGAAACAACCCTCCCGCTCCTGTTTTTGGTACTTCCATTCTACCCCGTTCGGGGTCCTTTTGTCCAGAACCAAACCGCCGCCCGGCAAAGTTTTACACCCCTGGGCGGGCGTCGGTGCGCCTGCGAACGGGATATTACATAATGGCTTGACCCTGCATATAATACACGGCGTACAACAAAAACAGCGCTCCTTCGCCAGCCAGCAGCGCCGCGCGCAGCGCAGGCCGCCGCACGCTGCCCAATGCCAGGAACAGCCCGACGCAGCCGAACAGATACCGCCCGCCCGAGATCAGCCACGAGCTCAGATAGCTCATGCCGAAATAGGCCAGCGCGTAGATGCCCGCCGCCGGGGCCGTGCCGCGCCACAGCAAAAACGCCAGCGCCGCCAGCCCCACAAAGTAGAGCACAAGCTGCGGGATGTAGATGAACCGCGCCAGGCCGGGGTAATCCTGCGCCATGCCGAACTGCTGCACAAGGTTCGCCCCGAACCACTGCGCATGCTGGTACCACGGCGCGACGCTCTGGTGGTAAAGGTAGCGGAAAAAGTCCCCCTGTACGGCCCAGTTGAGGCACAGATACGCCCCGTACCCGGCCGGGCCCCCCAGCACGGCCGCCCAGCCGCCGCGGCGTTCGCGGCGCGGCGCGGCCAGCACGGCAAACAGCGCTGCGAACAGGAGCGCCAGCCCCTGCGTGCGGCACAGCGCCGCAAGGGCGGCCGCCACCCCCGCCGCACCCCAGCGCCGCGTCTCCAGCAGATAGAGGACGCCGAGGCTCAGCAGCAAAAACAGGCCCTCGGTATAAACGCCAAAGGCAAAGAAGGCAAACGGATACAAAAGCAGCGCCGCCGCCGCGCAGCGGGCCCCGCCCGCGGGCAGCCGCCGCCCGGCCAGCGCGCGCAGGCAGACAGCCGCGCCGCCAAAGCAGAGCTGGCTCAGCACCATGCCGCAAAGCGCGTACCGCCCGCCTGCCAGCGCGCCCAGCAGCCGCAGCAGCAGCGGATACAGCGGGTAAAACACGATCAGGTTGCTCTGCTCGCCGCTGCGCTGGTAGCCGTTTTGCGCCAGATACAGGTAATGCGGGCTGTCCCCGGCGGTCGTGAACCGCTGCCACAGCCCTTCCCCCAGCCCGGCCCAGCCCCCGTGCACGATGCAGTACGCGGCCAGGACCACGGCCCACTGGCTCGCCAGCGCGGCCAGGAACCAGAAAACCGCCTCCCGCGCGGCCAGCGGCGCGGCGTGCGCCCCCGGTGCGCGCGGGCGCGGCAGCGGCGCGGGCAGCCAGCCAAGGTCCCGCAGCGCGCACAGCGCCATCAGCGCCACACACAGCACAATGGACGCGCTGCCGGCCCAAAACAGCAAACTTTCCGCCAACGCTCACACCCCCAGCATGTACACGGCCCCGTACAGGTTGAACAGCACCGCCGCCCCGCACAGCCCCCACGCCGCCGCGCCGGGCGCACGCCCGCGCCCGCGCGCCAAGAACCAGAGCAGCGGGTAGATCTGCAGGTCCACAAGATACCGCGCGCCGAACTGCCAGCCGCCCAGCGTTTTGTGCATGCAGGTCAGCGCCAGCGCGGCCGCAAACGCCGCCGCCAGCGCCGCCCCGCGCGCAGGGAACGGAAACCCGGAGGGCGCGGCAGGCCCCCGCGCCGCTTTGCGCCCCGCCGCCGCACGCAGGCCGCAGATAGCCCAGAGCAGGAACAGCGGGTCGGCCACAAAGAAGCAGAAGCCGTCGAAATGTTCAAACTGCAGCCGCCCGGCGGCGTCCAGCGTCACCGGCCGCAAAAGGTTCAGCAGGTTCGGCACAAGATAGCGCAGGCTGAACTGCCCGTCCGCCGCGCGCTGGAACTCCGGCAGATAGTTGTGCCCGAACTCCAGCACCGAGCCGAACCGCGCATAGTTGTAGGCCATCATCGCCGCCGCAACCAGCGCGGCCGGGGCCGGCGCCCACAGCAGGCGGCGTTGGCCCTGCCGCCATGCGCGCCGCAAAAGCAAAACGCCCCACAAAGCCAGCGGCAGCGCATAAAACGGGCGGCAGCCGACCGCTGCGGCCAGGCACAGCGCCGCCAGCGCCTGCTGCCGGGCGCACGGCCCCAGCGCCCAGAACACGCCCCACACGGCCAGGCAGAACCCCATGACCTGCGCCAGGAACCACACCCCGCCGCTTGTCATCAGCCAGAACAGGTTGGACCCCGCCGCGCAGAACACGGCAAAATACGCCGCCGCAGCCGGGGCGGCCCCGCGCCGCCAGAAGCACCCGTACACGCCCGCGGCCGCCAGCAGGCCGCACACTGCGCACACAAGGTTGCTGGGCACCGCCTGCGCCCCGCCGCCCAGCGCCACCAGCGGCAGCAGCAGGACAGCCGGAACCGGCGGGAAGGACTGGTAGTACTGCCCTTCATAGATCGCCAGCTCCAGCCAGGGGTAGGTTTCGCCGCCCGCGATGGTCATGCGCCCGGCCAGCCAGTTTTCGGCCTGCAGGGCGTAGCTGTCGTAAGCGTTGTGGGCCAGCAGCGTGCCCCCGGCCAGGTCGTGGTACAAAACCAGCGCCAGCGCCAGGCAGCCCAGCACGGCCGTCAGCGCCGCGGCATGGCGGCGCGCCGTGATCCTGTCCATGGGGATGCCTCCTTCCCGGCAAAAGATTGCAAAAGCCCGGCACGGCGCGGAAACTGCCGCGCTGTGCCGGGCTTGATGGCTCGTTTATTTCTTTGCTTCCTTCAGCTGGCCGCGCAGCATGATATCGCCGAACGACAGCGCGTTGAACAGCCCGACCTTGTTCGCCTGGCGGACGATGCGCTCGGGCAGCGGCTTGGTATCATCGGTAGACAGCAGGATGATGTGGACCTTATCCGCCACATCGGCGCCGTTTTCCTTTTTGGTGTTGAGGATCTGCAGATAGACGATATACGGCTCCGCCATGCTGCCATAGTAGATATCGTTGCCGCAGCGCACGAGCGGGCGGCCTTTATAGGTCAGTTTGGGGGTAAACGCCATGGTGTAAACCTTCTTTCCCGCGGCAAAGCGCAAGCCGCCGCTGTTAGAGATATATGTATTTATTCTACCACAAACCGCCGCCGCGGGCAAGGCCGCCGGGCATGGCAAATCGTGGGCGTCACAGGTCCAGCTTTTCGCTTTCCTGTTTTTCCTGGTTGAGCGCCACCTGCTCGGTCAGGATGCGCAGGCGGGAATCCAGCTGGCTGACCCGGATGGACAGCAGGAACAGCTTGGCCAGCAGCAGGAAGATGATGACGACATAGACAAAGTTGATCGGGCTCTGGAACCCCAGCAGGTTGGAAGCCCAGTACGCAATGCCGGGGAAAAACGCCAGCACCAGCAGCGCCGCGCTGAACAGCAGCCAGAAGATCGTGTCCTCGATCTGTACCTTGGCGTGGCGCACGCGGCGCAGCACATACGCGGCGGTGATCAGGCTGCCCACGATCAGGCAGACCCGGATAAGCATCTGGTCGAACATCTCACAGGCTCCTTTCGGGGTAGGGCGTCTCGGTGTCCCGCTTGCGGAACCACTGGATCAGCAAGATCGAGATCGCCATCTTGACCATGTACTGCACGCTCTTCATCATGGTCAGGTAGCTGTGCCCGGCAATGCGCTCGCCCATCTCGACCTGGACCTCTTTGACGGCGGCGCCGTTTTTGATCAGGTAGCTGATCGTGTCCGGCTCGGGGCCGTAGTTGAGGTTCTGGGCAAACTCTTCCACCATCGCGCGGTTGAACAGCCGCATGCCGGACGTCGGGTCGCAGATCGCGCGCCCGGTCGTCAGCCGGATCGACCAGCTGATGATGTAGCTGCCCACCATGCGCAGCGTTTTTGGTTTTTTCACGGTCAGAAAGCGGCTGCCGATGACAATGTCCGCCCCGTCCTCCAGTTCTTCCAGCATCGCGGGGATGTATTCGGGCCGGTGCTGGCCGTCGGCGTCCAGCTGCATCGCGCAGTCGTAACCGTTGTCGGCCGCATAGCGCAGCCCGGTCTGGAACGCCCCGGCCAGGCCAAGGTTGACCGGCAGGTCGATCAGGCGGTAGCCGTGCGCGCGGCAGAGCGCGGCGGTCTTGTCGCGGCTGCCGTCGTTGACAACGACGTAATCATACTGCGGGAAGCGGCGGGTCAGATCATCCACCACCCGCACGATGTTCTCCTCCTCGTTGTAGGCGGGGATCACGATCAGCAATCTGGGCATACGGGCTCCTTCTGTGTGCGGTGCGCGGGGGTCATGCGCCCCCGGCGATCGCCTTTATTGTAGCAAACACGGCGTCCCATGTAAAGTGGGCCTCCAGCCGCGCGCGGGCGGCCGCGGCCCGGCGGCGCGCGGCCGCGGGGTCGTCCAGCACGTTTTGCAGCGCGGCGCGGATGGTTTCGGGCCGCGTATCGGCCAGCAGCGTGCCGTATTCGGGGCCGGGCAGCAGTTCCTCGGTGCCCGCCGTCGGCGTGCACACGATCGGGCAGCCGCAGGCCGCGGCTTCCAGCAGCGTGGTCGGAAATCCTTCGGCATAGCGCGTCGGCAGGCAGTAACAGTCTGCCTGGCGCAGCAGCTGCACAACGCGCGCATGGCTGACCGCCCCCGGCACATGCGCCCCGGCCGCGCGCAGGCGGTCTTCCTCGGGGCCTGTGCCCAGGGCCACCAGCGCCGTGCCCGGCAGGGCGGCCGCGGCTTCGGCCAGGGCGGCCGCGCCTTTTTCGGGGATCAGGCGGCCGACGAAGGCGACCAGCCGCGTACTTGGGGCAAGCTCCAGCGCGGCGCGCCAGTCAAGCGGGTCCTGCCCGGCTTCGGCGTCCAGCGCCGCCGGGTCGACCGCGTTGGGCAGGCAGCCGGCCGCCGTGATGCCAAAGCTGCGCAGCCAGCGGCACACCGCGGCCGAAACGCCGTAGAACGGGTACCCGGCCGCGCGGATCAGGCGGCAGACGGTTTGTTCATACACGCGCCCGGCCAACCCCACAAGCCCGCCGCCCACCGGCATGTAGCCGGTGGAATGGTCGATGACCAGCGCGGGGATGCCCCGGCGTTTGGCGGCCCACGCCGCCCACAGGCTTTGCACATACATGCGCGTCTGGATGACGCAGAAGTCGATCTTGTGCCGCCACAGCTGCCGCGTCAGCGCGCGCAGCGCCCGGCCGGGGCGCAAAACGGGAAACCGCCCGCCCATGACCGCGAACACCGGCAGGCGGTAGATCTCGATGCCGTCGGCGTCGGTTTCGTGGTCGGGCAGGCCGGGCAGCGCGCTGGTGACAACGATGGCCCTGCCCCCGCTGCGCACGCAGCGCAGCGCCAGGTTCCAGGTGTACCGCTCGACCCCGCCCGGCGTGGGCAGGTATTGCGCGGAGAAAAAGCAGATGGTCATGGGTATCCCTCTTTGACAGGCGTTCAGCGGGCGATCACGGCCAGCATGGCGTTGAGCAGCACGCCCGCGTTGGCCACGCACAGCGCCGCCGTCAGCTGGGCGGCCGCGCGCGCGCCGTCCGCCACCTGGATGCGCCGCGGGCCGAACGCCAGCAGCGCCAGCGGCAGCGCGGGCAGCAGGTAGCGCCCCTGGAAGCCGTAGATCGTCTCATACCGCACCGGCGTCCACACAATGCACCCGGCCACGGCCAGCGCGGCGCAGCCCAGCGCCGCCGCGCCGCAGGCGATGCGGTAGCCGCCCTCGGGCAGCGCGGCGTCCTCGGGGGCGCCGCGTGCGGGCAGCACCGCAAAAGCCAGCAGCGCATAGAACAAAAGCACCCAGCCCCAGGCCAGCTCCAGCGAATCGTAGCTCAGCGCGCCGCCCACAAGCCCCCGCAGCGCGCCGTCGGTCTCGGTCAGCACGCTGTTCACGACCAGCCGCACGGTGGCGGGCAGGTGGGTCAGGATATAGCCGGGCGTATACGTCGCCTCGTCCTCGGCGGCGACCGTGCTCTGGCTTGCGCGCACGGCGCGCGCCTGTTCCACTTCGGCCGCGAGCTCGGCGCGGTCGAGCGGGTAGCGCGCCGCATCCTCCGTGCCGATGACGATGCCGCTTTCCGTCATCAGGGCCTTGCATTCTTCAGAAGAATAATACCCCTTGAAGAAGGTCACGCGGCCGATCTCGGCCAGCAGCGCGCGCGTTGACGCGGCCTCCCCCTCGTTGGCCAGCGTATCGCGGTCAAGGTAGACATACGCGGCGGCGCGGATAAAATCGTCGTCGCTCAAGCTCGGGGTCTCCATCTCAGCCGGGCTGAAAAAGAAACTCTGCCCCAGCAGCGCGGCGGTCACGTCGCCGTCGGCCAGCGCCTGCACCCAGAACGCGACCTCGCCGTCCGATACGTCGGCGCGGCGTTCCACACAGTAGTACAGCCGCCGCACAAAAGCCTCCGGCGTGCGGGCAAGCAGTTCCTGCGGGATGGCGTCGAAATAGGCGGCCCCATCGCTCTGCGCTGTCCCGGCGTCTTCCGGCGCGGCCGGTTCGGGCGCGGCTTTGCCCGCGGGCGCCGCCGCGCTCACGGCGGCCGGTTTGGCGGCTGCCGGCTGCGCGGCCGTCTCGGGCGCGGCGGAAGTCAGGCTCCCGGCCAGCATCGCGCCGTTCAGCGCCAGCGCCAGCGCCAGGCAGGCGGCGGCGTACAGGCCCTTTTTCAGCCAGGGCCGCGCGCCCATGCGCACGGACGGGATCAGCCAGAACAGCGCCGCCAGCGGCAGGTAAACAACTTTAGCCGGGGCCAGCAGCACGCCGCACACGGCCAGCGCCGCCAGCCTGCGCGCGGGCATCGGCTTGCCCTCGCCGCCGAACACGGCCTGCAGGCACAGCGCCGTAAACAAAAACGCCAGCCCCAGCAGCGCGGCGTCGCGGCTGAACGAAGCCGCCAGGTGCAGCGTCATGGGCAGCAGCGCCGCCGCGGCAAACACCCGCCGCCCAAACGGCGCGCAGCGCACGGCGGCCGCGGCCAGCACGGCAAACAGCAAAAGGTTGCACAGCCGCCCCAGCATCAGCGTGGGCACAAAACCCAGCCGCAGCAAAAAGCCCAGGAACACCCCGGCCGCGCTGGCCAGGTAGAGCGTCGGGTTCTGGTCGGTCTGGTACTCGGCCAGCTCCATGTGGCTGTCAAACGCATCGGGGGACAGCGTCAGCAGCTCGTCCGCCCATTCCTGCCAGGTGAACACGGTCGTGTGTTCGTCCTGCAGCAGCGCGTTGTGGTCGTGTTCGCGGCGGTAGCTCATCTCAATGGGCACGTTGCCCATGCGCCAGTCTTCGGCGCTGAAAGCGTTGGCCCAGCGGCAGGCGAGCGTAAAGCTCTGGTTGATGTGGTACTTTTCATCCGGCGCGGCATACGGCGGCAGCACAACGCTGTACAAAAGCCCAAAGCTGAGCACCAGCGCCAGCACAAGGCGCGGCAGCGCCAGCTTCCCGCGCACGGCCGCCCGCACGCCCAACCCCGCGGCAAGCGAAGCCAGCGCGCCCACGATCAGGAAAAACCGCGTCAGGAAGCCGCCAATGCGCCGCGTCGTCGCCAGCAGCGCCAGCGTGCCGTCCACGGCCTCGCCCGCCACGGTCAGCGTCTCGTCCCACAGCGCCGCGCCGTCGGACATGCCCAGGCTCAGCCGCCCCGCGCCCTCATACTGCGGCGTCAGCGTCACAAGGTAGCGCCGCCCCGCCGTGCCGGGCACCGGCGTGTCCAGCCCCAGCGTCGTGTACTGGCCGGGCACGATCAGCGCCATGTCGCCGGTCGAGCGCGCCAGCACCTCGCCGCTTTCGGCGTCGGCCAGCGTCAGCTCCAGCGTACCGGCGGGCTGTTCGCCCGAAACGCCGAACACAAAGCCCAGCGCCAGCAGGTCCTCGTCGGTCGCAAAGGTCTGCGCCGCGCTCTGCCCGGGCTCCAGCGGCGCGCTCATCACTGTGTAGTCGTCGCTGATATGCTCAGAAAGGCTCTTGCCCGCCTGGGGGCGCACAGCGGTCAGCCACAGCGCCGCGGTCACGGCCAGGCACAGCCCGGCCGCCAGCAGCCCCAGCGCCCCGGCGCGGTAACGTTGATACAGTTTGCGCAAAGCTGTCATGGTGTTCCCTCAAAGTTCAGATTTCTGCCCCGAACGCCCGGCGGGCGGCGGCGGCCAGCTTGCCTTCCCGCCGCAGGATCTCCTCCACGGCGTCGCGCACGGCGCCTTCGCCGCCGCGGCGCGGGCAGCGGTAGTCTGCGCGCGCGGCCACGGCGGGCGTCGCGTCGGCCGGGCAGGCCACAAAACCGCACAGCGCCATCGCGGCCAGGTCGTTCAGGTCGTCGCCGCAGTAGGCGGTTTCCTCCCGCCGCAGGCTGTGCTGCGCCAGGAACGCGCGCAGGAACGCGGCCTTGTCGGACACGTTTTGGTACAGGTGTTCCACATGCAGGTCCGCGGCGCGGCGGCGCACGGCCTCGCATTCGCGCCCGGTCAGGATCATCACCTCGATGCCCGCCGCGTGCGCCAGCACCAGGCCCGCGCCGTCCTTGATGGCAAATTTTTTCAGTTCGTTGCCGGTGGCGTCATAGTACACGCCCCCGTCGGTCATCGTGCCGTCCACATCCAGCACCAGCAGGCGGATCATACAGCGCCCTCCCGTTCATACTCGCTCGGCGTCAAAAACCGCAGCGGCAGGCCCCCGGCGGCAATGCTGCGCATGGCCGCGGCCACCTGGGCGTTGTAGCTCTGCCCGCGGTCGGTGTGGGCGTGCAGGCTGCTGTCTGCATAGGCGCGCGCGCCGGGGCGGTAGCCGTCGGCCCCGGCCAGCAGGGCTTCCTTCGCGCCGCACAGGCGCAGCAGGCGCAAAAGCATCAGCACGCTGTTGCCCGCCTGGGCGTCGGCCCCGGCCAGCCGGTCATAGTTCACGGTGCGCGCGCCGGCCGCTTCGCCTGCGCGCAGGTTGCTTGTCAGGATCAGCGGGCAGGGCAGCGCGGCGGCGTCCACCTTGTCAAACCGCTTGCTGCTGGAATAAAAGGCAAAGTCCGGCGTGCAGAAATCGGGGCAGAAGTTGGCCGAAACGCACACGTCGGCCGCCGCCCGGCGCACGGCGTCGCGGCCTTCCTCGCCGCCCAGCGTTGCGCCCGGGGCCAGCACCAGCACGCGCTTGCCCGCAAAGGCGGCGCGCAGCGCAGCCAGCGCGGCCTCGTCGTCCACATGGCGGCCCTGATAGTCGCGGTACAGCCCGTCGGCATAGGCGGCGTCGAACGCCGTCGCCTTGCTGCGGTCCAGCCCGGCCAGGATGTGGTTGATGTCCCGGTTGGTCAGGTCGCCTTTGGCAAGGAAATGCTCGGCATAGTTGCGGTGCAGGTTGTAGCGCGCCGAGAGGAAATACGCCGGGGTGTACCCCCAGGCCGGGTTGCCCTTGATCGGCGCGATGTGGTCCTGGATGGCGTCCATCAGTTCGTCAATGTCGTAGCTCGCGCCCAGGGTGTCGTTCATATAATCGGCGATCAGCTCAATGGGCAGGTTGCCGGGGATGCGCCCCATGCCCAGCAGGCTGGCGTCCACCGTGATGTCCCGGCGCAGATGCTTGTCAATGAACTCCTGCGCCAGGCAGAAGCTCAGCGCCATGTTCTCGTGCAGGTGCAGCCCCACGCGGATGGCGGGGTCCAGGTCGTGGTCGACCAGGCTCAAAATGCGCTCCAGGTCGCGCCGCCGCATGCTGCCGAACGTGTCGACGATGGAGAACTGGTACGGCGCAATGGCGTTGACCTGGTCGAGAATCCACAGAATATCTTTGTCCGCATACCCCATGATGTTGATCGGGTTGATGGACAGCTTGTACCCGCGCGCCTTGACCTCGCGCGCAAAGTCCATACCTTCGCGGATGTCATAGTCGTGCGCGGTGATGCGGATGAGCTCGATGCCCTCGCCGGAATACGGCGAAAGCTGGGTGATGTCATAGTTTGAGCGCATCGCCATGCCCGCGTACATCGTGCGGCCGTTCGCGGCGGGCAGCAGGCGGTTGAGGTCCTCGATGCGGCGGGCCAGCGGCCGGTCCGGCGTATAGGCGTCGATGTTGCGCAAAAAACCGATCTCGACAATGTCGACGCCCGCGCGCGTCAGCGTGGCGACGATGTCCCGCGCCGCGCCGAACCCCCAGTTCCAGTCATTGACATACCCGCCGTCGCGCAGCGTGCAGTCCAACAGCTTTACGTTACCCATAATTTCAGAAAGAGCCTTTCTTTTGTGGTCAAGTTTCGTTAAAGAGTTCAGAGTGAAGAGTTTAGAGTTAAGATGCGGTGCGGCTGCGCCGCATTTTAAAAATAAACGATAGACGGAACTTTCCGTCTGATTTTTTGAGCCGCCGCAGGCGGCGGTCCACCATATCTGAACTCTAAACTCTTAACTCTTCGCTCTATCATCAAACTATCATCAAAGTTTCTTTTGCAAAACGCTGCGCACCAGCTCCAGGTCCTTCGGCGTGTCCACGCTCACGGTTTTGTACGGGCTCTGGATCGCGTGCACGGTGTGGCCGTTCTCGATAAAGCGCATCATATCGTTTTCTTCGGCCTTTTCCAGCGCCGATTTGGGCGTGCGGTGGTAGAAATCCAGCGCCTGGCGGCTGTACAGCTGGATGCCGGTCACCTTCTCGTACTCAAAATCCAGCGTGCCTTTGGGGTAGGGAATTGGGCTGCGGGAGATCATCAGCACCTCGCGCGCCGCATTGGTCACGACCTTCTGGTTGGAAAAGTCGATCACATCGGCCGGGTGGGTCATCACGTTGGTCAAAACCGCCACATAGTACGGGTCCTGCGGCAGCGCGGCGGGCAGGATCAGGTCGAACGCCTGCACGTTGATCAGCGGTTCGTCGCCCATCACCTGCAGGTACAGGTCGGCCTCCACGCGGGTGCTGACCTCCCAGATGCGCCCGGTCGGGGTATCGTGGTCGGCGCTCGTCATCTCATAGCGCAGGCCGTACCGGCGGCAGGCTTCGGCAATGCGCTCGTCGTCGGTGGCGATCAGCACGCCGTCCAGCGCCGCGCACTTTTCGGCTTCCTTGTATACCCACCAGATCATCGGCTTGCCCAAAATATCCGCCAGCGGCTTGCCCGGCATCCGCGAACTCTGGTACCGCGCCGGGATCACAGCGACAGTTTTCATAAAATCAGCACCCCCGAAAAAAAGAATTAGGAATGAGAAATGAGGAATTAGGAATTGTGGTGTGCGCTTTGCGCACAGAACTATTGAATCGGCTCGTCACGGACCGTCCGTGTTATGGAGGAAAGCAGGCGATACAATTCACGGCAGTCCGTAGAAAGCGAGCGGTATTGTTCAGCTGTCAAATACTCTGTTTCATACAGAAGATCAAGCCAATATAACGTCTCTGCGCTTTCTTTGAAAGCAATATAGGTCTTTGTTAAAAATTCCTTTCGGCTGTACGAGCATTCGGCTTCGGCAAGGTTGGCGCCGATACTGGTGCCGCAGCGAAGAACCTGGCGCGACATGACGTATTCTTTCTTCGTATCGCACAAGTAACGGTAGAGGTGTACGATGCGGATAGCAAAACGGCGGCTTTTTTGCTGGACGATTCGATCGTTTTCCATAGACAGGCCTTTCGCAATTTGTGAGAAACTTTTTCGTGAGGATAATTCCTAATTCCTCATTCCTAATTCCTCATTTTTCCCCAGCTTTTTCGCTTCTTCCAGCCCGACAAACACGTTTTCCTCCGCTGCGGTAAAGCCGCGCAGCACCCAGCTCTGCACGGTCACGGCGCGCTTGAATTTGCCGGGCAGGCAAAAGTTGAGCACCTCGCTCGGCATTGTGCGCTCCAGCACCACCGCCTGCGGGAACAGCTTGTGATAATCTGTCTCGTCGCGCGGGTGGGTCTTGATAAACAGCGGTCCGTCGGCGTATTTCTTCGCCACAGCCAGGAAGATGGCGTCCTGCGTCGGCTGGTCCATCAGCCCGTCCAGCACAAAGCTGCGCGGCAAAAGCAGCGTCGCGTTCGCCAACGCGGCCGGGTCGTCGGGCAGCGGCTCTGTCAAAAACACCCGGCGCACCGCCGCCTTTTCGGCGCCGGTCAGGCTTTCCAGCAGAGCTTTTTTGGAAAAGGTCACGAGCTTTTCGGGCGGGAACAGCGTACACTTCGCCGCGTCCTCGCTTTCGACGGTGCGGCAAAAGCGGCTGTCGCCCCAGTACAGGTAGCCCTTGCCCCGGCGGCGGGCGGCAAAGTCCGCCGCCGCGCGCTGGGCTTCCAGCAGGTGCTGGTCGGGGTCCAGCGTGCCGCCAACCGTGTCTTCGCACAGGGTATACCCGGCCCGGCAGTCCTGCAGGTACCGCCCTGCAACGCTCCAGTCGTTGCTGATGTAGATGCGGCGGTAAGCGCCGCGGCGCAGCGCCGGGCCGGCGCCCGCCGCCTCATAACCGCGGCGGTTGCGCCAGTGCCCCAGCGGCCCGGCGGCAACGCCCGGCCAGCGGGATTCATACAACACGCAGGCTTCGGCAAACGGGCCGCTCAACCGCCCGGACGCCGCCAATGCCGCCGCGCCGGGGATCTGCTCGCTGAGCCACACGGCCTGGCCGCCGCCTGCGCGCACGGCGCGCACCAGCGCGATCAGCAGGTGGTAAGCCGTGTGGCAGATATACAGGTCCGGCTTTTCCATCGCTTACCCCTCCGCCCGGGTGGACAGCAGCCGGACCGGCGGGAAGTGGATGCGCCCCCAGCCGGAAGCCCATTCGGGCATCGAAAGGTCGCTGTTCGTCACCTCAAAGGCAAACTCGGTCACGGGCTTGTCCAGGCAGACCGCCTGCGCCAGCGCGCCGTCAAACACATCGACATAGAAGAAATACTGTCCCTCGCCGAGCAAACTCGGGTCGAACGTGAACTCGGTCGTATACAAACGGCCGGGCTCGGCGGGGCCCAAATCGACCGGGTGGGTGATGCCCACGGGGGTCGAATCCCGGAAATGCAGGTTGAGTTTCAGGTTTGCCCCGGAAAATGGCTCGGACACGCGCCAGGTGATGCGCACGCGCATCGGTTCGGTGTCGGCAAATACGCTCGATTCCTTGTCCACAAAGTCGAGCGTCTCCAGCCGCAGGCGTTTGCCGGCCGAACCGGTCATGCGGGACACATCTTTCAGGTCATAGTGCACAACATTGACGTCGGTCGTCTCCATATACACGGCGATAGCCTGCTCCACATCGCCGTCAAAGATCACGCGGCCCTTGTCCAGCACCACGCAGCGCGTGCACAGCTGGCGGATCGTGCTCATGTTGTGGCTGACATACAAAACCGTGCGGCCTTCCTGCCCGGCCACGTCGCTCATCTTGCCCAGGCATTTCTGCTGGAACTTCATATCGCCGACCGCCAGCACCTCGTCCATGACCATGATCTCGGAATCCAGATGCGCGGCCACCGCGAATGCGAGCTTGACGAACATGCCGGAGGAATAGCGCTTGACCGGCGTGTCGATGAACTCGCCGCATTCGGAAAACTCGATGATCTGGTCGAGCTTGGCGTCGACTTCGGCCTTGGTCATGCCCAAAATCGCGCCGTTCATATAAATGTTTTCGCGCCCGGTCATCTCGTTGTTGAAACCGGTGCCGACCTCCAGCATGCTGGCCACCCGCCCGCGCAGGCGGATCTCGCCCTCGGTCGGCGCGGTGATGCGGGACAAAATCTTGAGCAGCGTGCTCTTGCCCGCGCCGTTGCGCCCGATAATGCCCAGCGCTTCGCCCTGGTACACGGTCAGGTCTACGCCGTTGAGCGCCATGAAGGTCTGCCCGAACAGGCGCGCGTCGGTGCCGATGACCGTGTTGGGGTCCTCCTTGCCGCGCACGCGCGCCCACCAGCTCTGCAGGTCATGCGTCAGCGTGCCGCCGCCGATCTGCCCGAGCTTATACTGTTTTTTCAGGCCGCGCACTTCGATCACCGGCCTGCGTTCCCTGGTTTGCTGCATACAGCGCCCCCTTACACGGTATCCATAAAGGTCTTTTCAATGCGGCTGAACAGAATGACGCCCACCGCCAGCGCCGCCAGCGTGAACACAAGGCTGTACACAAGCCCGCCCACGCTGACCGTGCCGCTGCCCAGCGTCGCCATGCGGAACACTTCGATCGGCGCGGTCATCGGGTTCAGGTTCATCAGCGCGCGCAGGCGCGGGCTTTCGCCCAGGCTCGAAAGCGGGTAGACGACCGGCGAAACGTACATCCACAGCTGTACGCCGAAGCTGACCGCGATCGCAAGGTCGCGGTATTTTGTCGTCAGGCTCGAGACGATGATGCCCACGCCCAGCCCCAGCAGCATGACTTCCAGCACGATGAGCGGCACTGCGGCCAGCCACGGCGTCAGGCGCAGCGGCGCGCCCGAAAGCGCAAACCCGGCCCAGAACAGCGCGAACATCACAAACTGGATGAAAAAGTTGATCAGGCTGGTCAGCGCCTGGCTGATGGGCGTGGTAAGGCGCGGGAAATACACCTTGCCGAACACCTGGCTGTTGGCCACGAAGGTGTTGGCCGTGTTGTTGATGCAGGTGGAGAAGAAGGTCCAGACTGTGTTGCCCGCCATGTAAAACAAAAACGAGGGCGTGCCGTCGGTCGAAAGCCCGGCCAGACCGCCGAACACGACGTTGAACAGTACGGTTGTGATCAGCGGGTTCAGGATGATCCACGCCGGGCCCAGGATCGTCTGCTTGTACAGCACGGTAAAGTTGCGCTTGACGAACATCCCGATCAGGTCGCGGTAGCGCCAGAGCTCCTGCAGGTCGATATCAAACCAGCCGCTGCGCGGGCGGATGACGGTCGTCCATTCGCCTGCGGCGGGGGTGCGGTTGTTTTCAGCCATATTCTGCCTTTCCGTTCAAGAAATGTTTTGGCGTGTTGTAAAACGGCGCGCGCCGCCCGGGCGGCAAAACCGTATAAAACACCAGACTACAGCTTATTGTACCATGTTCCGGCATAAAAAACAATCCGCGCCGCCGGGCGCGGGCATTAAAAAACCTCCCCCTATAACAGGGAGGTCTCAGGCAATTTTCCTACTCCGCCCGCTTCCAACGTCCGCCCAGCAGGTAGTACCCGGCCCAGTCCAGCTTGCCGAAAAGCGGTCTGCCGGTGCGGTCGGCTTCGGCCAGGCGGTACAAAAGCGGCAGGCAGCGCCAGCGCAGCGGCAGGTAATAGGGGCTGTAGCAGCGCGCGGCGCGCATTTGGCCCAGCAGCGCGCGCAGCCAGGGGCAGCGCAGCGCCGCGGCGGCTTTGCGGCGGCGCTGCGCGGGCGCCGCCGGGTCGCGGCGCAGGATATCGGCCGCGCCTTCGGCAAACACGCGCAGCTCGGCGCGGTACAGCGGCAGCAGGTCTTCGGCGGGGGCCCCGGCGGCCTGCGCCGCGGCGTTGAGCTTGGCAAAGTGCTGCGGCCAGATTTCGCAGACCTCGGGGTGGTAGCGCGTCGAAAGCGTGCCGTCGTCGCGGCTGCAATCGTAAAAGGTCAGCGGGCTCTGCACGGCCGCATAGTGGAACCCGGGCTGTTCGCGCCCGAGCAGGGCGATGTAATCCAGCACAAACTGCAGGTCTTCGCCCAGCGTGAACGACTCGTTGAACTGCAGCCGCCGCGCCAGGTCGCCGCGGTAGAGCTTGTTCCACGGCATCGCGATCAGGCAGTCGAGATACAGCCGCGCCAGCGCGCTCTGCGGGGCGGCGGCGGCTTCGGGCCCGGCGGCGGCCGGGTCGCCGGCGTCGTCGGTATAGCGCCACAGAACGAACGCGCCGGGGTCGGCGGCCTGGGCGTCCAGCGCCGCCTGCAGCGCGCCGGGGCGCAGGGCGTCGTCGCTGTCCAGGAAGACGACATACTCGCCCTCGCTGGCGCGCAGCCCGGCGTTGCGGGCCGAGGATACGCCGCCGTCCTCCTTGTGCAGCACCCGCACGCGCGCATCCCGGCGGGCGTATTCGTCGCACATCGCCCCGCAGCGGTCGGGGCTGCCGTCGTCCACCAGCACGCAGGCCAGCGTCCCGGTGCGCAGGCGCTGGCCCAGGATGCTCTGCACGCAGCGGTCCAGCGTGCGCTCGGCGCCCCATACCGGCACCACAACGCTGACGGTGGGGCGGGTATTTCCGCAGCTCATGGCGCACCTCCCGCGTCCGGTTCCGGCACAGGCCCCAGACCAAGAAAATCATAGACGATGTGCAGGAAGGTTTCGTAAAACGCGGCGGTCGAGAACCGCTGCGCCGCCCTGGCCCCGGCCGCGCCCATCTGGGCGCAGAGGTCCGGGTGCTCGTGCAGCATGCGGATGGCCCAGCTCAGCTGGGCGGCCAGCTCGGGCCCGCGGTCGACCAGTATGGCCTGGCTGCCCTGCAGGTATTCGGGCATGCCGCCGCTGCGCGTAGCCAGCACCGGCCGCCCGCAGCCCATCGCCTCCACGGCCACAAGGCCCGCGGCCTCCTCGACCAGCGTCGGCACGCAGACCAGGTCGGCCAGGCGGTAATAGTCGGGCAGGTTCTCGTTGGGTACATACCCGGTAAAGCGCACACGGTCGCCCAGGGCGTGGGCCTGCTGTTCCAGCTTGCGCAGGAACGGGCTGGACTGCGTGCGCCCGAAAAACGGGCTGCCCACGATCAGCAGCTTGCAGCGCGCGTCGTCGACAGCGGCCATCGCCTCCAGCAGCTTGTGGATGCCCTTGTCCGGCTCCAGCCGCCCGCAGAACAGCACAACGAAGTCCTCCGGCGCAAACCCCAGCGAGGCGCGCAGCGCCGCGTCGGGCGCGCCGGGGGTGAAGCGCGCGGTGTTGATGCAGTTGTGCAGGATGTAAGCGTGCTGGCGGTCCAGGCTGCTGGTTTTGAGATAATCGTCGCGGATGAACTCGCTCAGCGCCAGCACGCCGCCATAAATATCGTCCATCGTGTGGCTGCAGGCGGTCTGGCCGTGCAGGTGCGCCAGGCACCGGCCACGGCCGAACATGCGGCTGATGGCGCTGCACTGGGTCAGGTTGCCGCCCTCGGCCACGATCAAATCGGGCGGCGGCAGCTCCAGCGCCAGCGAAAGCTGGACCTTCTGATACCACGGGTCATACGGCGCGGCGATGCCAAAGCAGCGCTCGATGAATACAAGCGGCCAGTAGCGCCGCGCGCCGCGCGGGCGGGCCACATACAGCATCCGGGTGTGGCGCAGCGCTTTGGCCTGCTCGGCGGCGGCCGGGTCGGGGATGCTCGCGCACAAAAGGTCCAGGCAGCCGCGGCGCTCGTTTTCACGGATCAGGTGCGTCACCAGCGTCTCCACCGCGCCGCCCTGCACGGCCGGGACCGGCAGCTCCGGCGGCGGCACCAGCAAAATGCGCGGCTTGTGCGGGCGGGCGGCTGCATTGGGGAGCAGCGGCACGGCGAGGTCCTCCTTTCAAAAGGAAAAGAAAAAGGGGGAACGGGGAAGAGGCGGCAAAAGGCGCGGCTCTCCCGTTCCTCCTTCGGGCATGCAAAAGGCTGTCAGTTCATATATTCGGCGGCCAGCGCATCGACGGCGGCGGGGTCGGCGGCGTACCAGGCGGCGTAGTCCTGCCCGGCAGCGGCCACACGGCGGCCCAGCGCGACCAGAAACTCCGGGATCTTCTCCCACAGCATAATGCCCACCTCGCGGCCCATCGCTTCGCCGCCCTGGCGGTCGCAGCCGCCCGCGAACAGCGTGAAGGCGGGCTGCGGCTTGCCGTCGACCACCCTGGCCGCGCCGCGGAAACCGAGCGCCCCGATCTGGTGGGTGCCGCAGCTGGACGGGCAGCCGGAAATGTGGATCTGCGGCAGCGCGCCGTCCGGCAGCCCGGCCGCGCGCACCGCGGCCACGCACTCGGCCAGCAGCGCCTGCGAATCGCGCAGGCCGACCTGGCAGGTGGCCGCGCCGATGCAGGCGACCGAGGTCTCGAACACGCTGTGCGCGGTGTCGTTTTCGGTCAGCGCCAGCAGGCGGCGGGCCTCCCCGGCGGTCAGGTTGACGAGATAGGCGCCTTCGTCGGGGCACAGGCGCAGCTCGGCGGCGTCGATGTCCTGCAGGGCGTCGCTGACCGCGCAGAACACATCCGGGTCAGGCATGCCGCCCACCGGGTGCCAGGCCACGGCGTACAGCCCCGGCTGTTTCTGCGCCGTGACGCGCGGTTCGGCGGCCAGCGCCGCATCCGGCGCGCCGGTTTTGGTCAGCACCGGCGCGGCGACGCCGGTCAGCGTCAGGTCCTCGGTCCGGTACACTTCGTCGAGTTTTTCGCGGTAGGCAGCGGCGTAAGCCTCGGGGCCGCCCAGCGCGTCCTGCATATAGCGGGTGCGGG
>DWVD01000057.1 GCA_019120395.1 Candidatus Gemmiger faecigallinarum | reverse complement strand
TGTTGATGAAGGTGAAAATGGGGATATGCCGCAGCGTGCAGACCTTGAACAGCTTGATGGTCTGCGCCTCGACGCCCTTGGCCGCGTCGATGACCATGACCGCCGAGTCGGCGGCCATCAGGGTGCGGTAGGTGTCCTCGCTGAAATCCTGGTGGCCGGGGGTGTCCAGGATGTTGATGCACTTGCCGTCGTAGTGGAACTGCAAAACCGACGAGGTGACGCTGATGCCGCGCTGTTTTTCAATGTCCATCCAGTCGGACACGGCGTGGCGGGCGCTCTGCTTGCCCTTGACGGAGCCGGCGGTCTGGATGGCGCCCCCGTACAAAAGCAGCTTTTCGGTCAGGGTGGTCTTGCCGGCGTCCGGGTGCGAGATGATCGCAAACGTGCGCCGGCTCTCGATTTCTTCGCGCATGGTTGGCATGGGTCTGATACTCTCCTTACTCTCTGGCTGCGGCCGGGCGGCGGGGCCTTGCCCCGCGCTGCGCCAGCCGCAAAACGCTCTCTATCACTTGGTATGACTGAACTGTGACACAAATCGGCCGTGCGCGGTCTGTTTAAGGCTCCAACCGGGTCCACCTCGCTCTATCTTTTGCAGCAAATCCGCGTTCCGCAGCGGAAACGCACATACCAACATAGTATACATGGTTTTGGGCGGAAAGGCAACAGGTTTGCACAGCGAAACCGTCCTGCCCAAACGGCGCGGCTCTGCGAAGAAAACCGGGCAGAAAATTTTTTGCGGGAAAATGGAAAGTACACTTTACATTGGCGCGTGACTGTGTTAGAATACAGGCAACGGAAAGTAAACTTTCCATCAAGCCCGTTCAACGCCACGACTGCAAGGGCAGGGCCGCCTGCCGTCAGGAGGGAAACCATGGAAGCTGTCAAAAAGATCTTGATGTCGCCCCGTCCCGCGGTGCGCGCGCTGGCGCTGTACCTGCCGGGCGTGGCCGCCGCGCTGGCGGTGGCGGCGGTCAGCTGCCTGCTGCTGCCGGAGGGCAGTTTCAAAAACGCCAACCCGCTGTGGAACTGGCAGGTCTCGGACGATCCGCTGACCGGCGCGGCGCAGATCTTCGGCTTTAACCTGCTGTTCACCGCGGTGGTCGTTGGCGGCAACCTGTTTGCCAAGTGCGGCGCGCACAGCAGGGTGTACCTGCCCTATGGCTACCTGGCGCTGGCGGCGCTGTTTGTCATCTACGGGCTGATGATCGGCACCTGGTCCTTCCAGATGGCGGCGGAGTCCCTGCCTTTTGCCGACCGCATCCGGCGGATGTTCGACCTGCGCGAGGCGTCCGGCCTGCTGGAGCTGGCGTCCTTCTGCTGCACGGCGGCGGCCACCGCCAACATCGCCCTTGTCCGGGTGCGGGGCAGGGAAGTGACCGCCGCCCGCCTGCGGGACATCCGCCTGACCCGCGGCGAGGCCGCCCTGCTGGCCGCGGGCATCCTGGCGCTGTTTGCCGCCGCCTGGATCGAGGCGAACAGCATCGCCCGGCTGTAAAGCGGAGCAAGCGCAAGGCGGCTTTCGTTTTGCCGCACGGGCGCAAAATTGCGAAACATCGCAAAATTACAGAAACGGGCCGACGGCGAAAAAGCCAACGGCCTGTTCCTGTTAGGTTTTACGGCAAGGGTTTCCTGGGCGCACTCTGCCAAGGTCGTCCGGTCACTGCCCGGCCGGACGTTTGAACACCAGGCAGGGCAGGGGAGCGGTCTCGGCCCAGTTGGCAAACCGGCAGACCAGCACGGTGTACCGGGTCAGCGGCAGGCCTTCCAGATAAGCAAGCACCGCCTGCTTTTCGGCCTGGCCGATCACTTTGCCGCTGTACAAAACGGCGGACAGGATCCCGCCCGGCTTCAGCGCTTCCAGCGCCGCCCGCACCGCATCCAGCGAGGCTTCGGCCTGGGAGTGGATCTGGTGGGGAGAGCCGGGCAGCCAGCCAAAGTTGAACATGACGCAGTCGGCCGACCCGGCCGGGGCAAAGCGCAGCAGGTCCCGGTGGTCGGCCAAAATTGCCTGACCGATGTGCTCCATGCCGTTTTGCGCCAGCAGCGTGTTGGTGGCCTGCACCGCCATGGGTTGAATATCCAACCCGATCACATGGCCGTCCGGGCCGGCTGTCCGGCACAGGAACAGCGTGTCGTGCCCGTTGCCGCAGGTGGCGTCCAGATACAGCCCGCCGGGCGGCAAAAGGTCGCGCAGCAGCTGGTGCGTCAGCTGAACGGCGGTCAGGTCCGGCGCGCGGTGGCGGCACAATTCCTCGCCGCTGCGCGAAAAACCGAACCGCCTGGCCAGCGCCCAGGCGGCCGCATTGTCCGGGGCGGGCAGCGGCGCGGAAAACCGGGTCTCGGCCGCTGCATCAAAACCGCCGTTGGCGCGCAGGATCTCCTTAAGCAGGTAACTGCCGTATCCGCGGCCGCGCCACTGGGGGACGATCTCCAGCGTGGAAAGGGTCCCGCCGGCCAAAAACGCCTGCCCGATGGCGCTGTGCTCCTTATATAAGGTATACCGCAGTCCCGTCATGCCGGGGGCGCACTGGATATGCATCTGCCCGCACCTGCCTTCCCGAAAAAAATTGTACGTATAAAAACATTGTACGGCGCTGCGGCGGACGTGTCAATCCGAGGGTTTCACATTTATTTCACTGGGACAAAAAACGTATTTCACAATTGCCGGTTATACTGTACATCGAAAGGTAAGGGAAGGCCGCAGGGCCGTTACCGGAAGCCTTTTTCCTCACACAGAAAGGATGAGTATTATGGGAAACGAATTTGATTATTCGGGACTTTATCATAACACGAACCAGTCTGGCGGCGAGCCTTCCGCCCAGAAGAACGAGGCGGCCGGCGCGCAGCCCGGGGCGGAAGCCCAGGCGCCGCAGCAGGAGCAGGCGCAGCAGAGCGCTTACCCCAACGTGGGCAGCAGCGGCATGAACACCGCCAACACCGCCCGCACTGATTATTCGCAGCAGGAAGCCGGCGCCAGCGCGCAGCAGGGCGGGTATTCCGCTCCGCAGCAGCCGGGCGGCTACCAGTACGGCGGCAACGCCCAGGCCGCCCAGGGTCAGGCCGCGGACGGCGGCTACACCAGCAGCATGCATGGCGGCGCGGCCAACGGGTACAGCTATTCCAGCGCGCCCGCCCAGCCGCCCAAAAAGAAATCGGGCAAGGGCAAAAAGATCGCCCTGCGCGTGGTGGCCTGCATCGGCGTTGTGGCGCTTGGCTTTGCCAGCGGCGTGGGCGGCGCGGTGGTTGCCGCGCGCACTGGCCTGGCGGGCAGCAATGTGGTGCTGCAGACCGTCGAGCGCGACACCAGCGCCAGCAGCCAGGGCAGCGCGGGCGGTACCGCGCTTTCCACCCAGGATGTGGCGGCGCTGGTCAGCCCCAGCGTGGTCGTCATCACCACAGAGCAGATGGTCAGCTCCAACAGCCTGTGGTTCGGCGGCAGCTATGTGCAGAGCGGCGCTGGCTCCGGCGTTATCATCTCGCAGGACGGCTATATCCTGACCTGCGCCCACGTGGTGGACGGCGCTACCAACGTCAACGTTCAGCTGAACAATGACGAGCAGTATTCGGCCACCGTTGTGGGTTCGGACAGCGTGGCGGACATTGCCGTTTTGAAGATCGAGGCCACCGGCCTGACCCCCGCGGTCATCGGTGACAGCAGCGATCTCGCTGTGGGCGAGGAGGTCGTTGCGGTCGGCAACCCGCTGGGCACGCTGGGCGGCACGGTCACCAACGGCATCATCAGCGCGCTGAACCGCCAGATCACGGTGGAAAACAACGAAATGTCGCTGATCCAGACCAACGCCGCTGTCAGCCCGGGCAACTCGGGCGGCGGCCTGTTCAACGCCAATGGCGAGCTGATCGGCATCGTCAACGCCAAGAGCGATTCCACTGAGGCGGAGGGCCTTGGCTTCGCCATCCCCATCAACACCGCGGTGGAGGTCGCGCAGGAGCTGATCGACAACGGTTATGTCGCGCGTCCGGCGCTGGGCGTCACGGTGCTGAACATCCAGGATCAGCAGACGGCCATGCAGTACGGTGTGGATGCCTACGGCGTCTATATCGCGCAGGTCAATGAGGGCGGCGCTGCCGAGGCGGCCGGCCTGCAGGTGGGCGACCGCATCGTGTCCATCGGCGACAAGGCGGTGTCCAGCAGCAGCGACCTGACCAGCTATATCCGCAGCCTGAACGTGGGCGATACCGTCACCCTGCAGGTGGAGCGCGACGATACGCTGATGAGCGTCGACGTCACGCTGGGCAGCTCTACGGCGGCCCAGTAAACCGCCCGGCCGTTTGGCCGAAACAGCAAAAATATCGGGCCTGCCCCTTGCCGGGGGCAGGCCCGATTTGTTTGTGTCTGTGCGCCTGGCGGCGGCGGAGGGCGCGCGGCGTTATTCCTCCAGGCCGATCACGTCGTCCACCGGCAGCGAGAGGATCACGCCGTGGGCATGGGAGGCCAGCCCGCAGGCGCCGCCCACCGCGGACATGATGGCGGCTTTTTTGTCCCGCGGGACGACCATCATCACAAAGTCCCGCTCCTCCTGCATCGAGATGCCCAGGTGCTGGCTCATCCGCTCCGAGTTCCGCTGGCGGCCCCGCAGCACGGTGCCGCCCTTGGCGCCGGCGTTTCTGGCGGCGTCGATCACCTCGTCGCTGTAACCACTGGCTACCGACACCCAGATCACCACATAGTCCATGTGGCTTTTTACTTCGGCCATATCCTGTTCCGTCCTTTCTTTCATCCGCTGCTGCAGCATGGCGCGGGATTCGTCGTTCAGCATCTGGAAAACCGGGTTCTGCAGGCCCGTTACGGGGATGGTCAGGGCGATGCCGCCCCCCTTTTTGTGGAAAGAGAGCTGCTGCTCTGCCGCCGCTTCCAGCTCGGCGACCATAAATTTGGGCAGCACGCCCACGGTGATCAGCCGCGTGGTGCCGCTCAGGCCAAAAAGGTCCAGCATCTCCGAAGGCGCGGTCCCCTTGGCGCGGCACTGATAGCAGATGGGGATATGCAGATCGTCAAACAGCCCCTCCAGCTTTTTCTGGTCTTTGTCCCTGGTGATCAGGAGGACCATCCGGGGGGAATACTGTTTGCCTTCCTGTGGCAGGGTCATCACAATTCCTCCTCAAAGTCGACCATCTCCTCGTCCAGTACCGGCGGTACCGGCGGAGCAGCCGTTTTCGACTTATGCGCATACACAAGGCCCATGACTTGGATGGCGATCAGCGGAGCCATCGCCACCAGCGCCACGATGCCGAAAGCGTCGGTGACCACGTTGCCGCCCACGGCGGTGCATGCGCCGATGGCAAGCGGCAGCAGGAAACTGGACGTCATGGTGCCGCTGGCAACGCCGCCGGAGTCGAATGCGATGCCGACAAACACCTGTGGGACCTTGCGGCTGAGCAGCAGCGCCGCCGCATACCCGGGGATCAGCAGCCAGTAAATGTTCAGCCCGGTCAGGACGCGGACCATGGACAGCGCCACGGCGCAGGCCACGCCGATGGAGAGCGCGGTGTTCATCATCCGGCGGGAGACGGCGCCCTCGGTGATCTCCTCCACCTGTTCGTTCAGCACCTGGACGGCAGGCTCCGCCTTGACGATATAGTAGCCGACCACGACGCCGATGGGCACCAGCACCCAGCGCAGCGAGCTGTCGGCCAGGCCGCTGCCCAGCAGACTGCCCACCGGGGCAAAGCCCACGTTGACGCCGGTCAGGAACAGGATCAGCCCCAGAATGGTGTACAGAAAACCGATGCCCATGCGCAGCAGCTGGCGCCTGCGGTAGGTGCGCGTCACCAGCTGAAAGACGGCCAGCACGCCGACCACCGGCAGGATGCTGGTCAGCACTTCGCCGGCATATTGCGGGATGGCCACGACGAATTCCCGCACCACGTCCCGGGTGGTAACGACGGCCGGCACCACGGTGGCGGCGTAGACGGCGTCGGTGGGATTGTAAAAGACGCCCAGCAGCAGGACCATCATCACCGGGCCCACGCTGCACAGGGCCATCAGGCCAAAGCTGTCCTCCACTGCGTCAGGGTCGCTGCGGGCGGCGGAAAGGCCGACGCCCAGCGCCATGATGAACGGCACCGTGATGGGGCCGGTGGTCACGCCGCCGGCGTCAAAGGCCACGGCGGTAAAGCTGGACGGGGAAAAGAACGACAGCACGAACACCAGCAGGTAAAAGCCGATCAGCATTTTGGACAGGCTGACGTGGAAAAGGATGCGCAAAACGGCAATGGCCAGAAAGATGCCCACGCCCACAGCCACCGTCCAGATCAGCACCTGATTGGGGATGGCCGCTACCTGGTTGGACAGCACCTGCAGGTCCGGTTCGGCAATGGTGATGATGCTGCCCATAAAAAAGCAGACCAGCACCAGCGGCAAAAGCCGCCGGCTTTTCATCAGCTGGCCGCCCACGCTTTGGCCCAGCGGGGTCATGGACATTTCGGCGCCCAGCTGGAACAGCCCCATGCCCACGATCAGCAGCACCGCGCCGACCAGAAACAGCGCCACGGTGCCGGTCTCCAGCGGCAGCAGCGTTACGCTCAGGATCAGCACGATCACTGTGATGGGCAGCACGCTGGACAAAGACTCCTTGATGTTTTCTTTCAGTTTTTCATTCATGATACAGACGCAGGAGCCTCCTTCCCCGTGGCAGGGCGCGGCTGTGCGCCCTGTTCCACATGCCGCTGAAGGTTGCAGATCATTTTTTGCCGGATGCGCAGCAGCGTCCGGGCATCCTCGGGGCCAAGCTCCGCCAGCGTCTGCGCCAGCAGGTCGGTGATCTCCTGCCGTTTCCGTCGGACCCGCTCACAGCCCGCCTCGGTCAGGGTAACGACGATCTGGCGGCTGTCTGCGCTGTCCGGGCTGCGCACAACAAGCCCCTGCTTTTCCAGATGATTGAGCAGCGCCGCGATCCGTGCCGTGCTGACCGACATGCCGCGGCTCAGTTCCCGGGGATGGGCGGAACCCTGGTGCAGGACCAGATAATTCAGCAGGAAAAATCCGCCGCGGTCCAGCGCGGAAAGATTCTGGCTGATAGTCGACCGGTGCAGGCTGGCGTGCTGATCCAGCAGCTGCTCGGCAAGCAGGCGATAGTCCATGGGCAAAACCTCCTTTCGATTGCTAACACTATTAGTAATTGTACGGTAACTTCCGCCCGGAAGGATGAACAAATTGTAAACGCAAAATAAAGTTTTTACGGCCGGACTGCCGATAGCGGGAACATTTGGAAATATTGACGAAATAACAGTGAATGGGGACGAAGCCCTGCCATTTGGAAAGGTTGACGTAATAACGGTGACAGCTTGCTTTTTGCCTGCCGGAAAATGGAAATGTTGACTAAATAAAAGGGAAACACAAAGGAAATAGCGATCACACGGAACAGGCACAGAAAAACAACTGTTTAGGAGATAAGCAGATGGTAAGGGAATCGACGGGAATGGTCATGGGACTATCCGGCGTAAAGGTGGCAATACAAAAAAGAAAGGAACTATTTCCGCTCCAAGTGATGCAGATGCCGCGGCGTCTGTCCCCCGGATATACGTCCAAGACGTTAGGAATGGTTCCCTCAAACTGAGTATATTGCGGAGTAGGGGATGTGTCAACCGCTCTCTATGCGGATCCGGGAGCGACAAACGCAGTTCGCGCGACGCTACGCAGACCTGCCGCTGATTGTCCGTTCGCAGTGGAAAATGTTTTTTTGGAAATGTTGAGCAAATAACGAGGCTGGAGCGCAGTTCTGAAATTTAGAGTTTAGAAATATTGACTAAATGGCGTGAAATGGCGATGAGAGAACACTTATTTGGGAAATGTTGATTAAATATAGTGGAATGATGGCCGCAACAGGCTGGTGCGGACTGCAAGAAGAAGCCCCCGCCTGCCGGTATTTTCGGCGGACGGGGGATGGAGGGAAAAGACGGCTCGGCGCTTTTAGGCCGCGGGAAGGCCGGCGGGACGCCTTGGGATGGCCTGGGCACGGAGGCGTCTTCAGGGGAGTTCGCGGCGTTCCCTTTGGCGGGACGGCAGGCGGCTGATTTGCCCGTCTTGAATGTCAGGCAGGTGGCGCCGGATCTCCTCCGCGGGCCAATCCCACCACCTGATTTTCAACAAGGCCGAGATGGTATCCTCCAGGAAGCGTTTACGGATCGGCTTGGCGGGGGTGCCGCCGACAACCGTATATGGCGGCACGTCCTTTGTCACAACGGCGCGGGCGCCGATCACTGCGCCGTCTCCAATGGTAACGCCAGACAGGATAACGGCCTCATATCCGATCCATACGTCATTGCCGATGACGATGCCGCCCTTGTTATCCCATGCACTCGTTATGTTCTGGACGTCCAGCCCCCATTCCTCAAAAAAGATCGGGAACGGGTAGGTGGACAGGGATTTTTGTGCGTGATTGGCGCTGGTGAACAGAAACTTTGCGCCGCAGGCGATGGAGCAAAATCTGCCGATCACGAGCCGGTCATGGTTAATAGGATAGTGGTACAGCACGTTGTTGCGCTCAAACTGGCGTGGGTCGTGGACAAAGTCGTTGTATATGGTGAAGTCCCCGACAATGATGCTGGGATCCTTCACGACACTTTTCAAATAAACCGTTTCATGGTCGTTTGTGCGAGGATAAATTTTCTCGGGATTCATGGCTTTTTCCTTCTCTCAGAACTGTGGAAATTCGTATTTTTCAATCTGCGAAAAAGCGTTGTTCCGCACATAATAAACGGCGTGCTCCTTCGCTGAATAAACGAAAGAAACCCGGGTCGCCCAGATTCCCTCCTGCCGGACAGCCCGAAGCACAGAAAACGCATCAGCGACAGTGAAATGCTCCCCGTATGAGTTCAGAAGTTTGGCGGCTCTTTCGTATCGGTCATCCCCCGGTACAATGAAGGGGCGCGTGCTTTCCGGCGCAAGTACGGAGTAGTTGGTGATCAGTGAGAAGCGCCCGACGGCTTCCCGCCAGCCAATGCCAGGCTCAACGATCAGGGTGCGGCCCTGCCGGTCGGATAACATGGCCTGCATGGTGGCGTCCGGGGCATAGACGATCGTTTTCTGCTGTACGATTTGCAGGGCCTCGTCAAAGCTGATCTTTGCCTGGACAAACAGTTCCGTCAGGTCTGCTACCGTCATGCAGTCTTTGGAGTCCCGGTAGGCTCCGGCCGGGTTCCCGTGAACATACAGCAAAGTGCCGGCGTTTCCGTTGCGGTTCATGCCGTGATAGGAATGGCGCATCCCGTCGGGCCGCAGGATGCCGATAAAAAAGCGGTCGTTTTAACCGTGGTGCCATAAGAAAACATGAAAAAACCCAGTAAAATCAATGTTTTTTAGGGCAGCGGAAAACGGGGCGTGTCAAAACAACTGAATTATCAGACAGAAACAGGGTGTTGTCAAGCATGACAGCGCCCTTTTCTGTTCCCCGGCCAAGCCGCAGATTTTGAAAAAAGTCTGCGGCTTTTCTTTTTGCCCAAACGCAGAAAGGAGGCGACGGCCTATGTACTTCACTTCCGGCAGCGACCGGGCCTTTGAACAGCTCATGCAGGGCAAGCCCGGTTTCGACCACTACGACAGCGGCGAGGCGGTCACGCCGGAGGACTGCGGCACCTGCCGCTTTTATCGCCCGCACTGGAAATATCAATTCTGCGTCTATGCGGAATGTCCCTACCAGCCGGGCAAGCTGACCGCCTACGACGCGGTGACATTTCGAGTGAAAGGAGTTGAGAACATGGCAGTATTTCGTGTAGAGCGTAACAAGGGCTACACGGTGATGTCCAATCACCACCTGCGGAACAAGGACTTATCCCTGAAAGCCAAGGGCCTGTTATCGCAAATGCTCTCCCTGTCGGAAGATTGGGACTATACGCTCAAAGGCTTATCCCTTATCAACCGGGAGCATATCGACGCGATCCGGGCCGCAATCCGGGAGCTGGAACAGGCCGGGTACATCGTCCGATCCCGTGAGCGCGACAGCCAAGGACGCTTGCGCGGCGCGGACTATGTGATCTATGAACAGCCCCAGCCTGTGCCGGATTCACCTACGTTGGAAAATCCAATGTTGGATAATCCAACGCAGGAAAAGCCTACGTTGGGAAAACCAACGCAATTAAATAAAGATATATCAAGTAAAGAAAAATCAATTACTGATGTATCAATTACCGATCCCATTCCTATCCTTTCCCGACCCTCTCCTTTGGAGGACGAGGCGGCACAGCCGCCGGAGCGGAAAGGAACGGAAGCGAAATCACAGAGCGCCATAGAGATTTATCGTCAAATCATCATGGACAACATCGAGTACGAACACCTTTGCCAGCACGCCAAGGGCATTGACCGGGAAACGCTGGACGAGATCGTGGACTTGCTGGTGGAAACCGTGTGCAGCGCCCGCAAGACCATCCGTATTGCCGGGGACGATTACCCGGCAGAGCTGGTGAAATCCAAGTTTATGAAGCTGGACAGCTCTCACATCGAGTTTGTCTTTGACTGTTTGAGCAAGAACACTTCGGAAATCCGCAACATCAAGAAATACCTGCTGGCTATGCTGTTCAATGCGCCCAGCACGATCAACGGGTACTATGCCGCGCTGGTGGCCCATGACATGAACACCGGCAAAATCTGAAAGGAGGACGGCCCTAAACTACCAATTTGCATTGATCAACACCCCCACATCATCGGGAATACGGTAGTGAGCATTAGAAAACTGGAAACCGTCATTGCAACTATGCCCGAATATCCACGGTAGCTGTGTCAGCAGGTGCTTGTCCTTGGGCGGCAGATTTCATTTCTGCTCTTGCTGCTCGATATGCCTCAAGATATACCAAATTAGTGTCTCCCAAAAATTGCGATTCTGCTTCAGTTGGAAACTTAACCCACTGTCCTCCACAGGTATATGCACCAACCAGTTCTCCGTTTGGTGCAAAGACTTCTGCGGTATTATATTGTGAGTGGATTCCCAAACTTGCTTTCATCGAATAGCCTCCCAGCAGACGCATCAGAAAGTTTCCGCGATTGCCTCCCATGGCGGCTCTCTGCATGAAAGACATGACTTGCCCTTGAAGGCCAGAGCGATTGGGAGAGACATATCTGGTCTTGTAGGCTTGCCTCATCTGTGCAAATTTATTTGACATATATACGCCTGTTTGTGCATCCTTCCGCGCCATCTCCTTGATCTGCTCAACAAATCTATCTGTCATAGCATTTTCAACAGTCTTTTTTGCTGATTTTTGGATTTGCGAAGTTCCACCCAGCGTAGCGGTACTGTTGGTTCCTAAGCCACCAATTTGCATGGATGCTCCCTCCCAACATCAAAATAAACTCTGCGTTAAACCATAAAATCCATACTGCGGGAGACCGTCGGGAAACGGTCAAAATACCGCTTCGGATAGAGCTGCAAGTTGGACAAGAATTGATTGAGCAAGCTGGCCTTGTCCGTATCTTTATCAGAGAAGGACAGCAAATCCGCAACATTCCGAAGATCCTCTTTGCTATTGTTGAACACAAGATCTGTGCTGAGCCGATGCTCTATGCCATCTTCGTCTGTGTAGGAAACCCATGTTTGTGCTTTTAAGGGATCTTTTGGATCAAATGTATCGGTAGTGTAATCCGTGACCGTTTTGTTGCCATCTGCATCCTCCACGGTAAGTGAATTCATTCGGATGGTGGTACTATAAGCGTCTCCGCCCTTTTCATAAAACCACTTGAAATTTTCCGGGGGCGCAACATCGGGGTCAATGATATAGTGATAATCGGATGCAACAAACGGATCACCGCTTAAAGCCGTGTTAAAATTGTATAGATTGGTTTTGCCCTGTGCCATGTAGTCGGGAACCTCAAAAGTGGAGCCATACTCCTGCGACACATTCTGAGCACCTTCCGTAATAGCAGAGATTGCCGATTCACTGGCATAATAATAGTTGGAATTGTAATAGGCCCAATTGCGCTGCACATTCATGTCCCCAGTGATATACTGTTTCCCCTCGGTGTTGTTACGCTCAACGGCAGCCGACAAAATCTTTTCCCGAAACGCATTGTAAAAATTAGTTGCGATTTCTTTCTGCGACGCGGTGAGAGGTCCCGTCGGATTTTCCATGGAGCCAAAAAGCTCTTTTTTCAGCAGTTTTTCATACTCGGTCTGCAACTCTGATTCTGACATGGTTCCATCAAAGAACTGATCGATGCAATCATCCATAGGGCTGGTCTGCGTTGCTTGATCCCCCTCCAGATAGGCTCTTGCAGTCTCTCCCAATTCTGAGGAGGTGTATGTGGATTTTACTGGAACAAAGGAATCCACATCAACCGTGTCCTTGGGAACTGTCGTCAGATCTTTGGTAATGCACGGAAAGCTGCCATAATTGTTTTTCAACTGCGGATAGTTGGATATGTTGATACCATTCATTGATTGTTCTCTCCTTGTGTGCGTTAGGTTTTACGTTTGTCTGCACTCTAATTATTAAATACGACAAAGTTGGTAGCTTTTGGACGCTATATATACATCTAAGGCAATACCGCACAGAAAAGCAGGCGCGATACTGCCAGAAGTGATATAATAAGACCATGGATAAACAGATGACAATGTCTGCGCCTACGGC
>DWVD01000056.1 GCA_019120395.1 Candidatus Gemmiger faecigallinarum | reverse complement strand
AGTACTGGGAGAGCGTGGACGGGCTGCTGATACCACAGTTCTTCCAAGTAATTCCGCAATCCCTGTTTACCGATGGAGACAAGGTGCTGTTGAGCAAGGAACAGCTCGCCGATGGTTTCACCCTGAAAGGTAAGGCATACGACATTGATTTTACCGCAGCGGACGATGAGATCATCAAAGTCGATGTGGAGACTGGCCGCAGTGTGCCGATGGCTTACCAGATGGAAGCTGCCGACCAGCGGTATTTCAAGGAGTATTTCAGCAGTTTACCGCCGGAGAGCCGGGTGCGCCAATGCAAAGAAATGATGATCCACCAGTTGGACAAGCTGAACATGGTGGATGGCGGCGACTTGCGCGCCTATGTCAATCTCATTGTGGACGGGATGGATCGGGAGCAGCTTGCCGCTATGGAAAAAGCCCCGCTGGGCTTTGCGGCAAAAGTCCGAGCTAAAATCGAGAGCCTGCTGGAACAGCACTATAAGGAGACTTTCTTCACCTGGCTGGACCGGGGCAAAATCGTATGCGAGCCCTCCCACCGCCTGCCTGCGGCAATCCATCCCACGAGCAGTACGGCGATTTACGGAAGGTCGCTCTATGAGGCCGAGGAGGACATGAACACGCTGGAACAGGATTTGGTGAAGCAGCTGACGGCCATTCCCAATGTGCTGTGGTGGCACCGAAATATTGCCCGGCATGGGTTTGCCATCAACGGCTACTTTAACCACTACCCTGACATTATGATTATGACCAAGAGTGGTAAGATCATCCTTGCCGAAACCAAGGGCGAACACCTGAAAAACGACGACAGTCAGGAGAAAATCGAGCTGGGCGCGGCTTGGCGGAATGCAGCGGGAAATCAGTACCGCTATTACATGGTGTTCCGAGACGAGGAAAACCTGCCGCACGGAGCGGTGAGCATGGGGCAGTTTTTGGAGACAATCAAGGCATTGTGAATTTCTCTGATATTATTGCTTGGGAGAGTGATAGTTTTGAAATTTTGCAACTTCCTTTTGCGTGTTGATGGAACACGCGAAGCATCTATAGACGATTTTAAGTCGGTTATAGAAAAAGGACTTCGTACATACAGACCAGAACACCAGAAATACCTGTATTCCATTGAGATGGAGATCATTGATGATCGCTTTTTCTGGATGTCCTGTGATTATGACGATGCTGTTAAATTTCGGGATTATGTAATCAACAGAGAAACGGGAGAAAAAGAGCCCAACCCCCGCTCCAAAGCGCAGATTGAGCCTAAGCAACAATTTTTTGCTTGTTATGATTGTTCCGAGCATTTTCTGTATTTGAATGATCTAAATCGCCGCTCGTTCCTTTCGCAGTATTTGAGTGATACCCTTCAAAAAGAATTCCAGATAAACAATGTGTATAGTTCTGTAGACGATTTTTGCAATCGGGTAAAAACAATTCGTGGCTTCAAATACACGCAAGTTGATAACCTGTTTGGAAGAAGTAGCGATTTATTTGCGCAGATTGGAAATATATGGGGGCAAGATTTGCCAAGCAAAATTCAACTCAAAATGGCATATAATGATATTCCAGTACATGGCGGCGGGAGACAACTTGTAGATATTTTTAGCCGCCATAGATGCGAGTTTGAAGATGTTATCATAATCGGCTGCGATGATGCGGGCGTAGAACAAACTTTTGACTTTTCTTCTTTGTTAAAACATATCACGGTTCAGCCAACTAAAGACGAAAATGAGCATTTTGATTCATGTGAAGTCAGAGAACTTCTATTGCAGAAATTGAGGTGATGGCTTATGTATAAACGCCATAAGCGCCAACTTTCAATTTGTGTAATGGCAACAACGGCTATGGCGTTTATGTTTGATTGGGATTTTACTCCAATTGCAGAAATTGCCGTTACAGTAGCTTCAATTGCAATGGGGGTATATATTGCAGCAGTCTCTGCTTTGTTGGGCAGCCAATATGCAAAAGATTCGAAGGGCACAACAGACAGTGAGCTACCAAGCAAGACATTGTTGGGCGTTTTAGCTGACTATTTCAGATGTGCAGGGTTTTCATGTATTCTACTAATTCTAACAAGCTGTCTATTTCTGATTCCGTCTAATATTATGTTTTCTCCTATTCTCTTAAAAGTTGGCAGTTCTTTATCATACGGGGTCTTTTCGTCAAATATCTTTCTTCTTTGGCTTATCCTCGTTTTTTTGGTAAACTCGCTTGGAAAGTCAGTGAAATAACCCTTATACTGAATATTGCGATATTTTGAGGCAGCAGGAGCGTTTCTGCTGCCTTTTTCTATGATGACTGTTCTGCCGGGATTCGTCCCGGCGGGCTTGTCATAAATAAACGCACAGGGAGGCGATACAGATGAAAAGACAAATTTGCGCAAAGGAGGTGGCATACCTATGCAGCACAAGAAAACGGCTGTAAATTCGATGGAGGCAGGATATGGCAAAACCGCTTGACCCCAAGAAGATAGAATCGGCCCGTCATTATATCAGCCGTGCCGAGCGCAGGGAACAGCGGCGTAAACTCATGCAGGATGAAATTGCGGAAAATCAGCGCAGCAATGGCGTTATCGTAATTCCACCGAAAAAATTACAGGAAGTGCAGCAAGAGCACCCTAAACTGCGTGTTGCGGCGTATTGCCGTGTCAGCACACAGGAAGAAGAACAGGTTGGCAGTTTTGATATGCAGGTCCGGCATTTTACCCAGCGGATTGAAGGTAATCCCGACTGGGAGCTGGTGGAAATCTATCAGGATGAGGGTATCAGCGCTACGACCGTCAAAAAGCGCCTTGGTTTTCAAAAAATGATTGCCGATGCAGTGGACGGGAAAATTGATCTGATCCTTACCAAGAGCATCAGCCGCTTTGGCCGGAATATTGTGGATATACTGGACAACCTGAATATTCTATCGGCGCTGAATCCCCCTGTCTCAGTGGAATTTGAGACGGAGCACATCACCTACACGGGCGATGGAAAGAACAATCTGCTGATCGTCCTTCTGTCCGCGCTGGCAGAAATGGAATCCCAGCAGAAAAGCGAGGCCATTAAAGCGGGCATTCGCTGGCGTATGGCAGAGGGAATTTACAAATTCTCTGTACAGAATACGCTGGGATTCTACCGCGACCACTTTGGTCGTCTGGTAATCGAGCCGACCGAGGCGAGGATTGTTGAGTACATCTACGAAAGCTGTTTGGAAGGAGCAACGCCATCGGAGATTGCGGCTGCACTGACCGAACAGGGGATTAAATCCCCTATGGGCAACGATAGCTGGTCTGCCGGTACTGTCCGCAGCATCCTCCGAAACGAAAAATACTGTGGTGATGCCTTGATGCAGAAAACCTATACCAAGGATTTCCGCACCCACAAGTCGGTGAAGAATACAGACCTGAATATGTACTTCAAGGAAAATCACCATACAGCTATTGTCAAAAAAGAGGACTGGCTGAAAGTACAAAAGCTGTTATCCGAGCGGCACGCTTCACCCCATAAGGCGAAGCTGCGTTTCCTGAGCAGCCGCTTTGTCGCTCATCGCGTCAAGGATGGTCTGTTCAAAGGGTATCTGATTCTGGATGCCCGGTGGTCTCCTGCTGAACGGCAGGAATTTATGAAAATTGTTGATGACACACAAGATAATACGAAATGAAAGGATTTTTACTATGAACTTCGATTTTTCTGCTCTGAATTTTGAAACGATTGATTCCAACATCAACGCTTACCCGGATATGTACCTCAACCAGAGCGGCGTCACCTTCAGCAAGAAGGTGCTGGAGGATCTGGGGTATCCCGCCTATGTGCTGTGCCTGCTGGATGCCAAGGCGAAGGTGTTTGCGATCCGTATGTGCAAGAGCAACGAGCCGAAGGGCTTTAAGTTCTCCAAGCCGCGGGGCGAACAGAAGGGCGTTGTGACGATTTCCAGCAAGAATCTTCTGGAGCCGCTCCGCGCCGCCACGGGCGAGGATTGGGTGCCGGGCAAGCGGTACCGCGTTCGCGGCTTCTGGGTCGCTGATGCAAAAACCATGTGCTTTGATCTAAACGAAGGTGTTCAAGAGGATTTTCGTCAAAATCTCGCCAATAGCGATGACAAGTAAGCACGGAACCATCTGACCGTATGAAAAAGATGAGCACGGCCCGTTTGTATAGGCCGTGCTCATCTTTGTGTTTTCTTAAAGTAGTAGTGCTCTTTTCCATCTGCAAATTAGCCGATTTCTCTACGCCATTTTTACGCCATTTCCGCGTGGGACTGCATAGAGAAATATGAAGTTATAATTTGGTTGGTTTTGTGTAAAACCGCGCTATATCAGGCTTTATCGGCGTCTATGGAGAGGTATAGAGATATAGAATCCGGTGTCTGAGCGCCGATTCCTAATTTCATATTTCTGTCGCTCCTTTGGCGTAATTGCAGGTATGCACACTATTATACACGCGGCCGGGCAAAACGGCAAGCGGCGGGGGGACGGCGGGCGGCGCTCCCCGCCGTTTTTTTCAAAATTCCCTGCCCCCAGTTCTTTATTTGTCCACATTTACCGCGTATAATAGACGTATCATCCGCCTTTCGCGGTGAAAGAACTCGCGCTTTGGGGCGCCGGGCAATATAGAGGTACATAGAGGAGGGACTCCCCCATGGCAAACGAAAAGATCCTGGTGGTGGACGACGACAAAAACATCTGCGAGCTGCTGCGGCTGTACCTGGTCAAGGAGGGCTACAACGTCACGCTGGCCTACGACGGCAACGCCGCGCTGGCCGAGTTTGAAAAGCTCAAGCCGGACATGGTGCTGCTGGACGTGATGATGCCCGGCATGGACGGCTGGGAGGTCTGCCGCAAGATCCGCGCCAACAACAAAACGCCCATCATTATGCTGACCGCCAAGGGCGAAACCTACGACAAGGTGCTGGGCCTGGAGCTGGGCGCCGACGACTACATCGTCAAGCCCTTTGACGCCAAGGAGGTCACCGCCCGCATCAAAGCGGTGCTGCGCCGCTGCGCCACCGACGACGAAGCCGACAAGGGCGTGTACGACTTTGACAACCTGCACCTGGACATGAACCGCTACGAGCTGAAGGTCAGGGGCAAGGTGGTGGAGGCCCCGCCCAAAGAGCTGGAGCTGCTGGCCTGCCTGGCCAGCCACCCCAACCGGGTGTACACCCGCGACCAGCTGCTGGACGAGGTGTGGGGCTTTGAGTATTACGGCGACAGCCGCACCATCGACGTCCACGTCAAGCGCCTGCGCGAAAAGCTGGAGGGCGCGTCCAACCAGTGGAACCTGAAAACCGTGTGGGGCGTGGGCTACAAATTTGAGGTAAAAGAATAAATGCGCGCCAAATCGATCAGCCGCGAGTTTTTTGCCAGCGTCGCGGCGGTGGTGCTTTTGGGCCTGGGCGTCATGTGCCTGAGTCAGTCGGCGCTGTCCATCTCCTACTTTGCGCAGGAACGGCATGCCGCGCTGACCGGCATCCTGGACGGCGCCGCCGCCGTCAGCGAGCAGCTGGCAGGCAGCGCCAGCGGCATCATCATCACCGACCCCATCCCCGACGAATCCATGCGGGAACGCGCCGAAAGCCGGCTGGAACTGTTCAACACCGCCACCCAGACGCTGCTGTTCGTCACCGACGACAGCGGCACCGTGCTGCTGCACACCGGCAGCGACGACGTGCTGACCGGCGAGGCCGTCCCCGCCGACCTGCTGGCCCGCATCAACGCCGAAGGCGAGCTGTTCACCACCGGCGACATGAACGGCGTGTTCAGCAAGCAGTATTACGTGCTGGGGCGGCCGCTGCAGGCGCAGGACTCGGCCGGGTACATCTTTGCCGCCACCGATATGGGCGCGCTGGGCGACTACGTGGGGGATATGGCCAACATGTTCCTGCTCTCGGCCGCCATCGCGCTGATCGTGGCCAGCGTGCTCTCGGCCATTTTTGCCCGCCGTTTTACCGAGCCCATCGAGGCCATCAGCGAGGCGGCGCGCAAGCTGGGCAGCGGCGATTTCACCGCCCGCGCGCCGGTGAACGGCTGCACCGAGCTGGCTGATTTCGCCGTGACGTTCAACAACATGGCGGCCCGGCTGCAGACCATCGACAATTCCCGCGGGCAGTTCATGGGCAACATCGCCCATGAGCTGCGCACCCCCATGACCACCATCCAGGGCTTTATCGACGGCATGCTGGACGGCACCATCCCGCCCCAGGAGCAGAAAAAGTATCTGGAGATCGTCAGCCAGGAGACGGGGCGGCTGTCCCGCCTGGTCAAGAACATGCTGGACATCACCAAGCTGGAAGCCGGCGAGTACCAGCTCCACGCCCGGTGCTACGACATCTGGGAGACGGTGACCGACGTGGTATTGTCGGACGAGCAGCGCATCGAGGACGCCAAAATCGACATCCAGGGCCTGGGCGGCGGCCGCGCCATGGTCTATGCCGACCCGGACTTTGTGCACCAGGTGGTATACAACATCGTGGACAACGCCATCAAGTTTACCCCGCCGGACGGCGTGATCCGGTTTGCCACCAGGCGGGTCGGGGACAAGATCGAAATGTCCATCGAGAACACCGGCGCGGGCATCGCGCCCGACGCGCTGCCTTTTGTGTTCGACCGCTTTTACAAGGAGGACCGCTCCCGCGGGCTGAACACGCGCGGCTCCGGCCTGGGGCTGCACATCTGCAAGGTGCTGGTCAACCTGTCCGGCGGCGAGATCCGCGTGGAGAGCCAGGAGGGCGAATGGTGCCGTTTCACCTTCAGTCTGCCGGCCGGCGACGCAAAAAAAGGCGAGGACCCCAAAAAATCCGCCCCCGTCCCGGCACGCCGCTGACGCGGGGACATAGACATGGGCAAAGCCCCGCTCGGAATAAAATTATTCCGAGCGGGGCTTTGTTTTTTGCGGATCAGCTTATCTTAATTTCAACTTTTGGGCCAGCCGGATAATCGTATAACGCATACCGTTTTCTTTGTAGCAGCGAATTCCACCCCGGATCTTGCGCGGCAAAAAGGTTATTGCACGTCCTATCCGATAAGACCACGACGATTCAAGCGCCTTCATTTCCTTTTTGCACTGCTTCACCTGCTTTTCAATCCGCATGCAATTACGCCTATTATAAGAAGACGCCAATTGACGATACATATTTGTAGACAGTGCAAGGCGATTGAGCAGGGTGTCTTTTGTGCCGCACCAATTGTTGTAGAAACTCACAAGGACTTCCAGCTGCGAATCATTTGCTCCTTTTTTATCGTTTTCTTTCCACAGAGCAATTTCCTGAGAATCCGGAATATAATTTATCGCAGAAGGCGACGCAGCCAAAACGACCGGAACATGGTTGATCAGTTCCATCGTTTTGAGCCAAAGATCATCCGCATTTAAGCAGAATTCCTGGATACGAGCCTTGTTGAACGTTTCTGCCGGCAGAATGTGCGGAGGATATAGGATTCCTGAAACTCCCGTCGCACAAAGCGCCAGCGAGGGAACTCCAACGTCTTTAATCTCTCTCTCCCAAAATTTGTATGGCGCGATCTCCTTTTCTTCTGTAAGGCGAATCCGATGGACGCGTAGCGCCGATACCGCATACGGAAACCGCTTATACGAATCCACCAACTGCTGCACCATCGTATCCTGATAAATCACGTCGTCATCTACGGTAATGATGGGAACATCAGGATACTTCTGCATGGCATAAAAATATTTTTTGTGCGGCCGCAGGTCATCGCACCATTCGATAGTAAACCGATCTTTATTCTGCAGGCTGACCAATTGCTGGGGCAGATCTTTTTCCCCATGGGGAAACTGCTCTTTTGCCAACCACAAAATCACACGCTTCGAAGAATATGTTTGTTCCAGAAGCGACTGAACCGTCATGTGAACGGAAGCAATTCGGGCCGGGAAACTAGTCAGCGAGACTATTACCTCTGGATCCTCAAACCCGGCCATTCCCTTTGCGCTTAAATCAAATTCCTTAAAAGTCTGGAATTCTGCCTGATCCAAAACATCCCGGCAGAGCGGATCCCTGATGGGGGATAATTTATAATATCGGTACCACTCGTCCGCGAACGGAACATTCGAATATTTCCAGGGTTTATATTTTGTACACAGATGAACAATCGAGGCTTTTTCATAAATTTCCTTTTTAGACTGCACGCCCGTCACTTCATAGTACGAAACGAGTTCTTCCAAGGTAAAAAAGCCCATTACGGAAGTCATTACATTGTAATACAGGGGCAAGTAAATAACTTTCTCCTGAAAAACAACGTTTAGAGCATCCTGATCCATGAAGAAGTTGATGCCATGAAGACGGTACTCCAGCAATTTGTGAAACAAATCGTCCTCACGAAATTTCTTCAGGTTCAGGAGCATCACTCCCGAATTGAAATAAGCACTATGCTTTATCTTTAATTTTTCTACCTGTGTGGGGCTGTAAGTCATCGGTTTGTAGTCTTTGACGACCGCAGCGTATACTTGAGAAATGTCAAACGCAAAAAGGGACTCCAAATCCTGTTGGACCAGTATATCGCCATCCAGATATAAAAGTTTGTCAAGATCCGGGAACAGATTTGCAATATTAAATTTATAGAGAGCAGCTGTAGAAACATGCAAATTTCTGATTTTGCATTCTTCCAGTTCCTTAGACTGCTGTACATCAACGATTTGAACCTGAAAACCGTCATGGTTCAACTCGTCAAAAAGGCGTCTGCTGTTTTCTGAAACGTCACTGCAAATAACATGGATGCAGTATGTAGACTCGGCCTTTTTGTTTGCATAAATCGAAGATATTGCGACCACTGTCGGCATAACATAGTTTTCATCGCAAATAAATACCACATGAAGGACTCCACCATCATTGGATGACTTCACTGCAGATCCCGCCTTCCTTACATTATATGCCATAATGCTTTTTTACCTGTATATATTTTGATCGAAAAAATCGTATGATAATTTTCATTCCCTGGTCAAATACGCTCGAAAAAGCAACAAGGGCCACCAAAAACAAAGGCCAGAAGTGCATCATCTGCTCCGGGGAAAGCACGGTTTGGAATATTTTCAAGAGCAACGAATGGGTGAGATAAATCGCAAAACTGAGAGACGCAAGCCACCGCGTAAACTTAGAGTCCTTAAATAGATAACCGCTGTAACTGCGTTGAGAAAGCGAAATTGAAATGGCCACAAAAATCAAAAGGGTCAAAATAAATCGCCAGTACAAGCGCGACGTGGTAAGCATGATCATTCCTGAAACACAATAGCACACCATTTCTATGACCGTCAAGAGTTTACTAATCTTTGTTATCTTTTTCAGTTTCTCTGCTGCCAAAACAGCAAAGATTCCCCAAACGACCGCACACCAGACCTGAAGGCTACCAAAGTTGATAATTCCAAGCCATGTACGATAATTTGGCGAATCCAAATTGCTCCACACCCCATAAAAAATCATTAACGAGACAGGTGCAATAAGGTTAAAGAACGCGCGTCGGCTGCAAATCAGAAATCCCAAGATTATACATTCCACAATCAGCAGGCAGCTGATCGTCCACGTCGGGGAATTTAGAAGCGCCTCTCCCTGATTAAGGCCGATCATATCAACCAGCAAAATTTCCCATATATATTCAGAAATATGCTCTAAATGTGTGCTCAGACTGTGCCCGTTGCCTGTTACTTCATAAAATAAGTATAAGATAATAAACGACACGGTCGTGTACGGGAAAAAGCGCCAGAACCGCTCCTTTGCATATTCCCAGGTCGTAATCGTTTCGCTATTTTTACGATATTTTTGGTAGAAAAAGACACCCGAGATCATGCAAAATATCTCTACGCCAAATTGTCCTCCGCTAAAATATTGCTTTGTATCCGTGTAAATATTGAAATGGTAAAATACAATAAACAAACAGCTGATAAACTTTACAACATCAAGCGTACCGTTTCTACCATGTTTCCTCTCTGCCAGTTCCACGCATTTTCCCCCGACAATCTGCTTCCATTACAGCGAACATAAAAATCCCTGTTGCGGTGAACAAAGGATAACGCAATCGTTCCTACCCCGATAGCGCCCCATTTTATATGCAATGTTATTTTTCTTTAATATATCCTCCATTTCGGCAATGGTATGCGTTTCCCCTACACGCTCGGCGTCATCAACCAAGATCGCAAAATTCTCGGCCAACCCCTCCGGCATTAAGGAAAGCGCATCAATTCTTGAAAACTGTTTCATATCAGATCCCAACGGAGCATCTACCATAATGAAATCAAATGTTTTACCCTGAAATATGTCATGGAATCCTTTGAATACACGCACTTCTTCCGCATTTTTGTAAGATACCATTTCTCGTTCTAACTGAACGATTTTCGTGTTTTTCGGCAGGGAAAAACTATTGCAGAAAAACTGGATCCACGCCGAATCATGCTCGACCACAGTATGTTCCACATCCGAAAATGCAGCCGCATACTGCGCAATCATACGTGTAGATTGGCCAAGCCCGATCTCTAATATCTGTTTGGGTCTTACCTCATTCAGCAAACGGTATATGACATATAAATCCGGATATCCCACGGCCCAACGTCCAGGCGAAAACGTTTTATCCTGTAACCACTGACTGTTTGCAATGGTGTTATTGAATATTTGCCCCCACACGCCTTCGTTGGCCGCACGAATATTTTCTTTAGAGTAAGAAACCAGCCGTTGCGCCGTTGTTTCGATCTGCGCGGCTGTCTTTTGTAAATTTTCTTCTCTTTCCTGTATTTTAGTGAAACTGTTTTTAGTACTTTCTGCGGATTCGCATAACTGATGAACTTCATCCTGAAGCTGCGCAAGCATCTTCTCCGTTTTGCCAAGATTCATCAATTTTTTTTGTTGCTGCTGCAGCATTTCTTTTACCTGCTGCATCTCAGCATAATATTTTTGTTGGCTGACGGGAAGATATCGGCGTAAACGCTCTTTCAATCTGTGAAACAAAACATCACCCCTCCGCAGCTTTATATTCTTTCAAGAGTTCCGGCCGGTACTTGCGCAGCACGTTTTCGGCTGCCTCGACGGCTGCGTTGCCGCCGCTCTTTTCCAGAATATCCTGCAGTTTCTGCGCTTCGCTGCGCTGGGCAAGCTCCCGCTCCTTCCGCTGGCGCTCGTGCAGCATGTCGGCCAGCTGCTGGGCTTCCTTCTCGTTTTTGGGCAGCTTGTGGCAGAACAGGAACTGTTCGTAAGCGTCGCAATACAGCTCCACTTTATCCGTAAAAGCGATCTGGTTGCCATGGTCCAGCCACAGGATCTTGTTGCACATCTCCCGCACCTGGTCGATCGAGTGGGAAACCAGGATCCCGGTGACGCCGCCCTTCAGGATCTCTTTCATCTTGTCGCCGCTTTTCTGGCGGAAAGCGCCGTCGCCCACGCTGAGCACCTCGTCCAAAATCAGGATGTCGGGGCTGACCAGGCAGGCGATGGAAAAGGCCAGGCGGCTTTTCATACCGCTGGACAGCTGTTTGAACTTCCGGTCCTGGAAGTCCTGCAGCTCGGCAAAATCAATGATCTCCTGATATTTTTCATCCATGAACTGGCGGGTATACCCCAGCATGGCGCCGCGCAGGTAGGTGTTTTCCCGCACGGTCAGATCGCCGTCAAAGCCGCTGCCCAGTTCCAGCAGCGCCGCGATGGTGCCGTTGATCTCCATGTGGCCGCGGGTGGGCACCATGATGCCGGACACCGCCTTGAGCAGCGTGGACTTGCCCGCGCCGTTCGCGCCGATAATGCCCAGCATGTCGCCCCGTTCCAGCGCGAAGCTCACATCTTTGTCGGCCCAGAATTCAGTGACCTGGTAATTGTGCTTGAGTTTGCGCACCACATACTCTTTCAAGCCGATGTCCTTGAAATCGCCGGTGATATACCGGATGGAAACGCCCTCTGCCTTAATGATCGCCATAGCGCGCCTCCTTTACATATAGTACAAGAATTTTTGGTTATACTTTTTGTATATAAACCCGCCGATGATCACCATGACCACCGCATAGAACAGGCAAAGCAGGTGGTACTGCAGCGACGGAATGTTGCCGTCGATGACAATGACGCGGAAATACTTGATATAGCAGTAAACCGGGTTGAGCAGGAACAGGTTCTGCGCCGCCGCCGGGAACGCGTCCACCGTGTAGAAGATGGCGGAGCAGTACATCAGCATCAGCGTAAAAACGTCGTACAGATAGTTGATGTCGCGGAAAAAGACGAACAGCGCCGACAGCACCAGGCCCATGCCGATGTTGAACACGATCAGGCAGCAGATGGGATACAGCAGCATCAAAAACAGCGGCGTGATCGGCAGCCCGTCAATCAGGACAAACAGCAGGAAAACGATCAGCGTCAGCCCGAAATTGAGCAGCGACGAGACGTTTTTGGACAGCAGGAACATATACTTGGGCACGTTGACCTTGGAGATGATGCCGCTGTTGGACATGAGCGAGAACATGCCGGTGGAGGTGGATTCCTTGAAATAGCTGAACACCAGGTTGCCGCAGAACAGGTAAATGGTGTAATGGGGCTGGTCATGGCCAAAAAACTGGCTGAAAACCACGCTCATCACAAGCAGCTGCATCAGCGGCGAGAGCACGCTCCACGCCATGCCCAGCACGGTGCGCTTGTATTTTTGCTTGAAATCGCGTTTTACCAGCTCCTCGAACAGGAACTGGTACTTCTTTACAAGTGTCAACATAGGTTAGGCCTTTCACTTTTTCTCGGTGCGAAACATCTTTTTGCCAATACGGCCCAGGGTGTAGCCCAGGCCGTTTTCCTGCAGGCAAAGCAGTCCCCGCCGCAGCGGGTTTTTGGTCTGCCTGGCCTGCTCCCGCCGGCGACGGACCTGCGCCAGCTGCTCCGGCGTATACCGGACCACTTCCATGGCCTGCTTGTATTCGCCCTTGTGATAGAAATAACTTTCCGGATGGTCCAGGACCCCCAGGTCAGCGAACCATTCCTCCCGCAGCTTGTTGTGCAGCAGCGTGCGGGTGGGTTCCTGCAGGGTGTTCAGGTTCCACAGGCAGAAGTGCACGCAATAATTGACGTAATCCTGCCGGAACCGTTCAAAGATCCCCCACTGCACCATATTGCCGCGCAGGGCGGTCAGGGCGTTGTAAAAGCACATCCAGCTTTTTTCCCGCGTGACCGAGAGCGTCCCTTCTGCCTGCCGGTGATGCGCCAGCACCTGCCGGGTGGTGACGATCCGCTTTGCCAGCAGCAGCGCGCTGAACACAAACAGCATGTCGTTGGTGGTGCGCTGCTCCTGGAACTGCAGGCCGTACCGCTCCACCAGGCTGCGGCGGATCAGCTTGTCCCACGCCCAGCCCACAAACAGCTTGAACACGTCCTTCTCCACATCGCCGGCGCAGAACGGCTGCCGTTCCGGCAGCAGATCTCTGTGGATCGAGTAAGTGTTGGGGGCAAAGGTATCGGTCCCGGTGCGGTAAAAATCGCAGCGGAACACCGCCATCTCGGCGTCGTTTTGCACCGCCAGGTCATAGGCGGTCCGGAGCATGTCCGGCTCGAAGAAATCGTCCGCGTCCAAGATGGACAGATATTCGCCGGCGGCATAGCGCAGGCCGTGATTGCGGGCTGCGCCGGCGCCGGCGTTTGCCTGGGTGACGACCCGGACCCGGCCGTCTTTCCGGGCATACTCGGCCAGGATCTGCGGCGAACCATCGGTGGAGCCGTCGTCCACGCAGATGATCTCGATCTCCCGCAGGGTCTGGCCCACGATGCTGTCCAGGCAGCGGCGCAGATAAGGCTCCGCGTTGTACACCGAGACGACGACCGATACTTTTGGCACAAACCTTTCCTCCGTTTCCGCCCGGGGACGCCGGGCAGATTCTGCCGCGGCGCCGGGGCGTCTCCTTTGCGTTCCTTCTCAGTCCCGGAAATACAGGTCCCGGGTATAGACCTTGTCCATCACCGGCTCCAGGTCCGGGGAATAGCGGTTGGCCAGGATCACCCGGCTGGTGCGGCAGAACTCGTCCCAGTCGCGGACCACGCGGTTGCCAAAGAAGGTGTCCTGCTGCAGCGTCGGCTCGTAGATGATGATCTCGGCGCCGGCAGCCTTCAGCCGTTTCATGACGCCCTGGATGCTGGACTGCCGGAAATTGTCCGAATTTGCCTTCATGGTCAGGCGATAGATGCCAATGACGCAGGGCTGGCCGCTGTCGGGCACAAAGCCGGCCTTTTCCAGCACCCGCCGGGCGATATAGCTCTTGCGGGTCCGGTTGGCCTCGACAATGGCGCCGATAATATTGTTGGGCACCTTGTCGTAATTGGCCAGAAGCTGCTTGGTGTCCTTGGGCAGGCAGTAGCCGCCGTAGCCAAAGGAAGGATTGTTGTAATAGTTGCCGATGCGGGGATCGCAGCAGACGCCCTCGATGATCTGGCGGGTGTTCAGCCCGCGCATCTCGGCGTAGGTGTCCAGCTCGTTGAAAAAGCTGACGCGCAGCGCCAGGTAGGTGTTGGCAAACAGCTTGACCGCCTCCGCCTCGGTGGGGTTGGTCAGCAGAACGGTGACGTCCTGCTTGAGCGCGCCCTGCTTCAGCAGGCCGGCAAAGGTCTCGGCGGCAGCCTTCAGGCGGGGGTCCTCCAGCGGGGCACCCACGATAATGCGGCTGGGGTAAAGGTTATCGTACAGCGCTTTGCCTTCCCGCAGGAATTCCGGCGAGAAGATGATATTGTCGCAGTGGTATTTTTCCCGCACCGACATGGTGTATCCCACCGGCACCGTCGATTTGACCACGATGATGGCGTCAGGGTTGACCGAGAGCACCAGCTCGATGGCCGCCTCCACCGAGGAGGTGTCGAAGTGGTTTTTCTCCGAGTCGTAGTTGGTGGGGGTCGATACGATGACATAATCGGCGTCGCGGTAGGCGGCCGCGCCGTCGGTGGTGGCGGTCAGATCCAGGTCGCGGGTGGCCAGATATTCCTCGATCTCCCGATCCACCAGCGGCGAAATGCGGTTGTTGATCTTTTCCACCTTTTCGGGCACCAGGTCCACCGCGGTGACATGATTGTGCTGCGCCAGCAGGATGGCGTTGGCCAGGCCCACATAGCCCGTGCCTGCAATTGCAATGTTCATGGCAAGTCCCTCGCTTTATCGTTCGTTCATCTTATATTCAGGGCGGCCGTTCCCGCGGCTGCGGTCCGGCGCGGGGTTCACAATCCCAGATAGCGCCGCCAGAAAGCCTCGCCGGTCAGCTCGGCGCGGGCGGCGGCATAGCCGGCTTCCAGCTCGGCGCGGCGCCTGGCGTACTGCCGCAGCAGCTGCCGGCGGCGGCGCTCCAGCGCCCGGAAGCGGGCGCGGTCCTGCTCCCGCATCGCGGCGGTGCGGTCAAACACGTTGACCGCCAGCAGCCGGCGGCGCAGCGACTGGGCCTGGGGCTGATAGGAGTCGTCAAACCCTATGATGCCCACCCCGCCCCGCAGCAGCCGCCGGGGCCAGAACTTCTGCCCGTTGCAGGTCAGGGCGCAGATCACCTTGTCCGCAAAGCGGCGCGGCGGATCGTTGTAGACGTCCTCCAGCCGCACTTCGACGCCGAACTCCTCAATGGGCTGCAGCGTCTCGTTGCAGCGGGCGTTGCGCTGCAGGATCTCCTCGCCCCGGTCCTGGCGGAAAAAGTCCGGCCCCTGCAGGTAATCCTCCAGCGCCCGCAGCAGCAGCTCGGCGCCGCCGTAGGCGTATTCCCGCAGCTGCTGGCGGTACAGCCGCTGCCAAAGCCCCAGCACATCCACCCGGGCAAAAGCGCCCGTCACCGCCTTTGCCGCAAACATGTTGCGCAGGCGCTGGTACAGGTCCATGGCGGCGTTGTATTTGTAGCGGAAGCCCATGTGCCAGATGCAGATGCCCGTCATGGTCAGGATATGGGGCGGGCGGCACCGCAGGCTGTATTCAATGTCGTCGCAGCGGACGAACAGCGGCAGCGGCAGGCCCTGCCTGCGGATGGTATCGGCCGGGATGCAGCAGTACCACCACCCCGCATAGGGGTCGTCCGCCGGCAGAAGTTCCCGGTTCGTCTCCAGCACGCAGGCCAGGTCCTCCTGGTCCATGGCGGGCCGGGCCGGCCGCCACGCGCCGTCGGGCGCGACGGTGCCCACGTCCTCGTGCTGGATGTTCATGGCGCCATATTCCAGCATGGCGCCGCTGAGGAAGCTGGTGTGATATTCCGGTCTCAGCAGCGTCAGCAGCACATAGGTGCGGCGGATGCTCTCCGGCAGCACCAGCACGTCGTCGTCCATCAGCAGCACATGGGTGGCGGGGGGCGTCTGCCCCAGCGCTTCCAGCATACCGCGGGCAAACCCGCCCGAACCGCCGGTGTTCCTGTTGGGATGGACCCGCAGGTGATACCCCTCCAGCCCGGCGGCGTCCAGCGTGCGGCCGTTGTCCACCACATGCACATAAAGGTGTTCCCGAATGTCGCTCCCCTCGGCCAGCAGATGCTGTTTCAGCTGGCCGATGGTCCGGGTGATGAACGCTTCCTTGCGGCAGGTGGTGGTGGCCAGCGCCAGCGTCACCGGCCGGGCGCTGCCCTCGGGGAAGCGTCCGTAATAGCCGCCCCCCCGCAGCGTGCAGCCCTCCCGGGGCAAAAGCTCAAACGCCAGCAGCTCGTCGCCGCAGCCGTCCGGGAATGGCAGGCGCAATTCCGTGGGGGCGTCAAAGTCGCAGTCCCGGCGCAGCAGCTCCCGCCGCTCCGGCCGGACCGGATCAAGGCGATAGCCCACCAGCACAACAGACAACCGCCCCTGCACCGTCAAGCGCAGCTCCACCGCCTCCAGCGGCGTATAGCGCCGCCATTTTTCCAGCGGGAAGCCGTTCAGATAGGTAGCGAAGCCGATCACGGCCCCGCCGGGCAGCTGCATCCGCCCCCCGTCCGCGTCGGTGACGCAGCGCAGGCCGGTATAGTACAGCCGCCAATGTTCCTGCAGCCTTTCGTCGGCAGGGAAAATCAGGTTTTGCAGCTTCTGGATCATAGCGTTTTTTCCTGGTCGCGGACCCGTGGTTTTGTGTCCGCCGGCGCGGCGCGCCCGGCCGCCGGACGCCCGGCCCGGCCGGAAACAGCGTCACAGCGGCAGATACCGTCCAGCATACACAGAAAAGTGTATCACATCCAGTCAAGGAAAGCAACGCGGTTTTGCAATTTGGCAGAGAAATGCAGCCCCGCGGCGCCGGCCGCGCCCCGCCTTTGGGGGCGGCCGACGGAACGCAAACGGCCCCCTCCGCCCCCGCTGCCGCGCGGAAGGTGGAAGGAGCCGCAACGCCCCGGCCGCGCCGGGCGCGGGGAAAGCCGGCGCATCCCCGCCGGCGCTCGTTCTTTTTTGCCGGCCGGCGCGGTCAAACGGCCGCCGCGCCGCCCTGCCACGCCCTTGCCGCCGGCTGCTTGTTCCTGGCCCACCAGCTGACCAGCGGATAGGCCGCATACCGGCTGGCGCGCAGCAGCCGGGTGTTTTTGTTTTTCATCTGCGCGGCAATGGACGCATGGCGGCTGCGCAGCGCGCGGTCGTACTGCGCCAGGCGCCGCCGCGTCTCGGCGCTGGGCGGGAAGCGCAGCAGCAGCTCGATGCCGTACTGGGCAATGTCCCGGGCGCGGCCCCGCAGCAGCGCGCCTTTGGCGTTGTCCGGCAGTTTCTCGGCGGCGTCCAGCACCAGCCGGGTCACCTTATCGTAATCGGAAAAATGCCTGCGGTAATTTTCCATGCTCACGCTCTGGCCGTCCCGGCCCAGGCGGTAATTGTACAGCATCACCGGGCAGAAGGCCAGCGTCTCGCTGCCGGCCAGCCCGTAAAAGGTGTAGGCCATGTCGGTGTAGCTGCAGCGGCGGGGCAGCTGCAGGCCGGATCCGCGCAGCATCCGGGTGCGGAAGGTCACGGCGTGGATCTCCATATCCAGCTGCCGCCCGCCCAGCTGGTCAAAGGTGCAGGTCCCGCCCGGCATGGGGCCGGCGGGGAACTCGCGGCGCACCCGTCCCTCCTGGACGGTGCGGTAGCCGGTGAACACCGCGTCCGCCTCGGCGTCCTGCAAAAAGTCCAGCAGCGCGCGCAGCGCCCGGGGGTCGAACCAGTCGTCGCAGTCCAGCGTGCGGAAATAGCGGCCCCGGGCGGCGGCCAGCGCCGCGCCCACCGCGCTGCCATAGCCGCCATTGGACTGGCGGATCAGGCGGAACGTCCCGGGGAAGCGCTCCGCAAACCCGCCGGCGATGCGGGCGGTGGCGTCGGTGGAGCCGTCGTCCACGACGATCACCTCCAGGCGATCGTCCTGCCCCGGCAGGCAGGAGCGCAGTGCCTCGGCCAGGGTGGCTTCCCCGTTATATGCCGCAACGGATACGGTCAGCAGCACGCGGTCCGCTGCAGTCTGCGTGGCAGTCGTCATTTCAGAAGCTCACCTCCACCGGAAATCCGGGATGCCCGGAATATCGACAATATACGTTAATTCTATCATAACGGGAGGGGGAAAGCAATTCCCGCGGCGTTCCTGCCCGCCGGAAAATTGCGGCAATCCGCCCGCAAAGCTGGACATCCTGCCCAAAAGTGTCCGGTATAAACTGTAAATACCTCCCAAAAGCTGGCCGCTCCGGCGCCCTTTGCTGGCGTTTGCCCGCGCTGCGTGGTATGATGTTGGCAGGAAATGAGGAGGCCGTTGTCCGCATCCCGGCAGGGCGCGCCCGGAAGGGCCGCCCTGCGCGGACAGGCCGTGGGGAGATGTTGAGGAATGGAATTTCTGTTGACCCGCCGGGTCGCCATCTCGGCCCAGTGGTCCAGCGAGCCGCTGCGGCGGGCGGTGGCCCGGTTCCAGCGCGATCTGGAGATGACGCTGAACCCCGGCGAGCTGATCCCCGCCGGGCGCATCCAGCTGGTGCTGGCGCGCAGCATGGCGCCGGAGCAGTACAGCATCGACCTGCAAAGCGCCGAGTCGATGGTCATCCGCGCCGCCGACGACCTGGGCGCCGTGTACGCGCTGCTGTACCTCAGCCGCACCGCGCTGGGCATCCTGCCTTTCTGGTTCTGGAACGACCAGAAATTCGAAAAGCGGGAGCTGGCCGCCGTTACCCGGCCGCACCACGCCGCCCGGCCGGCGGCGGTGGGGCTGCGCGGATGGGATTTTACCGGCGGCGAACTGCTGGAACACTGGAACGCCGGCGCGCCGTGCCTGAACTGGGAGATGGCTTTTGAGGCGCTTTTGCGCTGCGGCGGGAACTTTGTCGCCCTGCCGGACGGGAAACCCGCCGAGCTGGCCGGCGCCATGGGCCTGTGGCGGCTGCAGCCGGAGGCGCTCCCGCTGGAAGCGCCCGCCTTTGACGACCGCTATCCCGGCCGGCCGCCCCGGTTTGCCGACAGTGAAGCCGAGTACCGCGCGCTGTGGTCGGCCGCCGTGGAACAGCGCAAACAGCAAAAGCTGATCTGGCGGCTGGGCCTGCCCGCCCGGGGCGGCGAGATGCTGCCGGAGGACGGCGGCGCGCCGCTGGCCCGGCAGGGCGCCGAGCTGAGCCGGGTGCTGCGTGCCCAGTACGACGCGCTGCGCGCCGTGCTGCCCGCCGCGCCGGTCTGCGTTACGGTATCGGGCAAAACGGCGGTTTTGGCGCGGTCCGGCATGCTGGACCTGCCCGACGACGTGGTGCGGCTTTGGCCGGACAACGGCTACGGCAAGTTTGTGGCGCCGCGCCAGGGCCAGAACGACCCCCGCACGCCGCAGCTGCCGGACGCCGGCAGCGCCGGGCGGCACGGGGTATTCTTCCACGCCGCCGTCAGCGACGGCATGGCCGGCAACTGCCTGACCATGCGCCCGGCCGCCATGGAGCTGGCTGCGCAGGAGCTGTGCGACGCCTTTGAGCAGGGCGCCCGGGCCATGTGGCTGGTCTGCGCCGGCTGCGTAAAACCGCACGTCTACCCGCTGGATGCGCTGGCCGCCCTGTGGCGGGATGTGGACGCCGACCTGAACGCCCACCGCACCGCCTATCTTAACGCCTATTACCGCGCGCCGGACGGCTGGGCGCTGCAGCCCCGCCAGCTGGACGACCTGGACACCTGCCTGAAATCCTGGCCGCAGGTCACCGCCGCGTTCGGGCGCTGGCCCGACCAGCGCGCAGGCGAACAGCTGATGGTCTGCGCGGCGCGGGCGGCCGCCTCCGCCTGGCTGGCCGGCCGCACCCGGGGGCCTGTGCCCGCGCTGCGCTGGGCGGCGGGCGACACCCCCTTTGCCGACCAGCTTGCCTGGCTGCGCGGCGTGTGCGCCGACGCCCTGCCCGGCCTGGAAACGCTGCAGGCGGGCTGCGAGTACGCCGCCCGCCCCACCACCCGGCTGTGGAAGGACACCGTGCTGGCCCAGGTCCGGCTGTACCGGCTGTGCCTGCAGGGCGTCGTCCTTCTCTGCGACGCCTGGTCCGCCTGGTGCGACAGCCATTACCGGCTGTGCTTTGTGCGGCTGGGCCGCGCCGCCGCGGCGTTTGAGCAGGCGCGCCGCGTGCTGGGCGGCTGCGCCCACGGGCGCTGGGCGTCCTTTTACCAGCAGGAGGAGACCGCCACCGACCTGGGGCGCACCGTCTGGGTGCTGCGCAGCCTGATGGCCCTGCCCCGCGCCGCCGGGGACGGCCCCGACTACACCGCCTGGCAGCGGGAGGTCCTGGGCGCGAAAGCCCCCGCCGCCGCCATGCTGGACGAACCGCTGTGGTCGGCCATGGAACAGGCCGGCCGCGAATGACCCTGTGATCGACCCTTTTGCCTGTGAACGACCTTATATATAAGGAGGTAACCCGCCATGCCGTTTATCGACGCACGCCTGACCCTGCCCGTCAGCCCTGACCAAAAAGAAGCGCTGAAAACCGCCTTCGGCCAGGCGATCCCCATCCTGCACAAGACCGAGACCTACCTGATGGTGCAGATCTCCGGCGGCTGCGACCTGTGGATGGCCGGCCGCAAGCTGGAGCAGGGGGCCTATGTCTCGGTCAGCCTGTTCGGCAGCGCCGCCCCCGCCGACTGCGACGCCATGACCGCCCGTATCTGCGAGATCCTGCACCAGCAGCTGGGCATCCCCGGCAGCGCGGTGTACGTGACCTATCACCCGGTCAGCGACTGGGGCTGGAACGGCAGCAATTTCTGACCCGCAATACCGCAACGGCGCGGCGCCCTGCCAGACGGCGGGGCGCCGCGTTCTTTGGCGGGATTTCCCATCTTTACGAATTGGCGCCGCGGTGCTATAATATACTATTATTCGCGCCGCCCGGAGGGGAATCTCCGCCAAAAAACTGTGCGACATCGACAAATTTGCGCCGTTTTTTTGGCAGAACCGCCGGGCGGTCCATCCGCAAACATAAAGAGGGAACCCCCATGCAAACGCTGAAAAAACGCATTTTCAGCCGCGCGTTCGTTCTGGAGGCCGTCCTGCCCTGCCTGCTGGCGGTGGCGGCGGCCTTTGTCGCGCGGTATCAGCTGGAACTTTCCGACGGCGTCACGGCCGACTACCTGGCCGGCCAGTGGCCGCTGTACGCGCCGCTGAACGCCATGACGGCCTTCTGCCTGACGCTGATCCTGTACATCTTTCTGGGGCGGTGGTCCCGGGCGACGCTGGGTTCGGGGATCGTGTTCACCATCCTGTCCATCGTCAACTACTACACCCGCGACCTGCACGGCTCGGCGCTGATGCCCCAGGACGTGCTGAACATCGGCACCGCGGCCGAGGTCATGGGCAGCTACACGCTGCACATCACCTCCACCGTGGTCACGCTGGCGCTGCTGTTCCTGCCGGTCCTGGCCGTCTTTTTCCTGCAGCGTTGGCTGGAACGGGGGCTGCGCGGCAAAAAAGCCAGCTGGGCGGCGCGCGGCGTGCGGGCGCTTTGCAGCGCGCTGTGCGTGGCGCTGGTCATGTACGTCGGCTACTTCGGCCCCAACCCCATCAAGCCCAAGGCCACCTACGGCTGGGCCTGGCAGGAAACCTATTATACATACGGCTACCTGGCCGGCACCATCGAGGCGGCCTCGCTGCTGGTGGACCCCATCCTGATGCCGGACGGCTACACCAACGACGCCGCGGCCGACGCTGCCGCCCGCGCCCAGGACTACCAGCGCACCGCCGCCGAGGTGGAGCCGCAGGACTACCCCGACATCGTGCTGATTCTGTCCGAGACCTTCTACGACCCGTCCCTGGTCACCGACCTGCAGGCGGACACGGCGTATAACACCACGCTCAAAAGCCTGGAAAACAGCATCCAGGGGCATACCGTCTCGCCCCATGTGGGCGGCGGCACCAACTCCAGCGAGTACGAGATGCTGACCTCCAACTCGATGATGCTGATGCCCAGCATCACCCCCTTCAACTGGCTCAACCTGCACGGCGCCAACAGCCTGGTCAGCTATCTGGAGGACCTGGGCTACGCCACGCTGGCCGCCCACCCCTATACCAACTCCAACTATCGCCGGGACTCCGCTTGGCTGGCGCTGGGTTTTGACGAGACCCACTTTGAGGACGATTTCCCCACCAAGGAATACTACGGCGACCGCCCCTACCAGACCGACTCGGCCACCTACCGCGACCTGGCCGCCCTGTACGAGGCCATGCCGGAGGACAAGCCCCGCTTCACCTTCCTGGTGTCCATCCAGAGCCACGGCGACTACGACATGAACGCCCCCGAGCTGGATCTGGTCCACGCCGCCGCCGACTACGGCGATTACGACGACGAGGTGGACGAGTACCTGTCCTGCATGTGTCTGAGCGACCAGGCCATCGGCGAGCTGTGCGACTACTTTACCCAGGTTTACCAGGAAACCGGCCGCCGGGTCATCGTCTGCCTGGCCGGCGACCATGCGCCCAGCTTCATCAACCACATCGCCGACCAGTCCATCGACCAGAACGAGCTGCAGATCCTGGAGCGCAGCACCCCTTACTTTATCTGGGCGAACTATCCGCTGGAGAACGCCGGCGCCGCCAGCGCCACCGATCCCTACAACCGCATGGATCTGTGCGACCTGGCCCCCACTCTGGTGGAGCAGGCCGGCCTGCCTTTGTCCCCCTTCTACCAGTATCTGCTGGCCATGAAACAGTCCGTTCCGCTGCAGACCGCCGGCAACGATTACATGGATGCCGACGGCGTCACCCGCCGTTACGGCGAGGACGCCGAAAACGACCAGTGGATGAGTGGGTATTTCTATCTGGAGTACAACAACATCGGCACCGGGGCGCGCCGCAACGACGCGCTGTTCGCGCCGCAGGCCGGCTGACCCCGGGCGGCGCGGACGGATCCCCGGCAAATGTGGAGGCGTTGAAAAATGTCGGAACCAAACCAGCGTTTGGGCCTGGTGCTGGAGGGCGGCGCCATGCGCGGCCTGTACACCGCAGGCGTATTGGACGTGTTTCTGGAGCAGGGCATCCGGGCGGACGGCGTCATCGGCGTATCGGCCGGGACGGTGCACGGCGTGTCCTATGTGGCGGGGCAGCACGGGCGGAGCATCCGCTATTACGAAAAATACCGCAGCGACAAACGGTTCATGGGGCTGTATCCTCTGCTGACCACCGGCGACATCGTCGACAAAAAGTTCTGCTACGAGGATATCCCCTGGCGGCTGGATCCCTTTGACAACGACGCCTTTGTCCGGGCCGGCGTCCCCTTTTACGTCACCTGCACCAACGTGGAGACCGGCAGGCCGGAATACATCCGCTGCACCGACTTCAAGGGCACCGACGCCATGGAATACCTGCGCGCCGGCGCGTCGATGCCGCTGGTCTCCCGCATTGTGGAGGTGGGCGGCAAAAAGCTGCTGGACGGCGGCGTGGCCGACAGCATCCCCCTGGCCGCCTTCCGGAAGATGGGCTATGTCAAAAACATCGTGGTGCTGACCCGGGCGGCCGGCTACCGCAAGCGCCCGGCCGGCTTGCTGCCCTTCCGGCTGGCCTACCGCAGCTACCCCGCCTTTGTGCAGGCCATGGCCAACCGCCACGAGGTCTACAACCGGGAGGTGGAGGCCGCCGAGTGCGGCGCCGCGGACGGCAGCGTGTTTCTGCTGCGGCCCAGCGTGGACCTGGAGGTCAGCCGCACCGAGCGCAGCGTCGCCAAACTGCGCGCCCTGTATGAGCTGGGCCGCAGCGACACGCTGGCCCGCCTGGGCGAGCTCAAGCGCTTCTGCGCGCTGTGACCGCCCTCCCTTGCACTTTGCAGGGCGGTGTGGTACAATAGCGTGCAGACGATCGGTCCCCGCCTGCCGGCTGCGGTTCGTTGCCCGCAGCATACCTCCCCGGACGGGTGGTTTTGCCACCGCCGGAAACCCGGGCAGGCATGACCTTTTGTTACATACGGACGCGGCACAGGCAAACGCCTGCGCCGCGTTTGTTTTTTTGCGCCGCGCGGCCGTCTTGCTTTTTTGCCCGCAGGCAGGTATCATAATAACAGCATTTTTCTGCCAAAAAGGAGGACCCCCGCGTTGCAAAAGATCATTCTGGTACCGGATTCCTTCCCCGGGGCGCTCAGCGCCGCGGGGGCCTGCGATGTGCTGGGCGAGGTGTTCGCCCGCTTTTTCCCCGAAGCAGAGCTGCTCCGCCTGCCGCTGGGCGGCGTGGACACGCTGCGCGCCGGCGGCGAGCTGCGCATCGCCCGGGTGCAGGGCCCCGGCGGCGAGGAGCTGCGCGCCCGCTATACCGTGCTGCCCGACCGGCGCACCGCCGTGCTGGACGCGGCTGTCTGCACCGGCGTGGAGGCCGCCCGCGCCGCGGGGCAGCTGCGGCCGGGGCGCGCCACCAGCTACGGCGTGGGCCAGATGATCCTGGACGCGCTGCAGACCGGCTGCCGCGAGATCCTGCTCTGCCTGGGTCCCAGCGCCGTCATGGACGGCGGCGCCGGCTGCGCCGCCGCCCTGGGGGTGCGGTTTCTGGACGCCAGCGGCCGCAGCTTTGTCCCGGTGGGGGACACGCTCTCTAGCATCGCCCACATCGACCTGCTGGGCCGGGCGCCGGTGCTAGCGGGCGCCCGGCTGCGGGTGCTGGCAGGCAGCCAGGCGCCTTTGTGCGGCGCCGGCGGGGCGGTCTCGGCGCTGGGCCTGCCGGCCGCCGACGCCGCCCGCCTGGACGAAGGCCTGGCCCACCTGGCCGCCGTGACCGAGAGCGATCTGGGCGTCGCGGTGGCCAACCGGCCCGGCGCAGGGGCGTCCGGCGGCCTGGGCGCGGGCGCGGCCGCCTTTTTGGGCGGCGAGCTTTGCCCCGGCGTGGAGCCGCTGCTGGACCTGGCCGGGTTTGACGGCATGCTGGCCGGCGCCGGGCTGGTGGTGACCTCGGCCGGGCGGCTGGACGCCGCCAGCGCGCTGGGCTGCCCGGCGGTCAGCGTTGCGCAGCGGGCGCAGCGGGCCGGCGTGCCGGTGCTCGCCTTCGGCGGCGTGGTGGCAGACGGCGCCGCCGAGCTGTACGGGCTGGGCGTCACGGCGATGCAGGCCGTCAACCGCGGGGGGCTGCCCGCCGCGTCGGCCGCGCCCCGGGCCGCAGCCGACCTGCGCCGCGCCGCCGAGGACGCCTGCCGCATGATGCTGCTTTGATCCCCCCGCCGCCGGGCGCTATTTTGTGCCGTGCGCCGCGGCGGGCAACAAGATATTGCCGCCCCCGTCCGGGCGCCGTGAAAAAACACGAACAACAGCCAAAAAGCCGATTTTAGGTGTTGACAAACCCGGTTTTGATGCAGTATAATCATAGTCTGCAAGGCTGTCCCTCGGCGGGGCGTAGCCCAAGCATCGAAATTTCCATCACGGGACAGGAGGATATGAAATTATGAAACGGACTTTCCAGCCCAAAAAGCGTCAGCGCAGCGTCGTTCACGGCTTCCTGAAGCGCATGGCCAGCAAGAACGGCCGCAAGGTCATCAATGCCCGCCGCGCCAAGGGCCGCAAGAGCCTGACTGTCTGAGCCAGGTCTTTCGGCGCTTTGCCGCATCTGCACGCCGGCTGTGCCGGTTTGTGCGCCGTGCCCTGCGGGCACACAGTTCATACAAGGTTCTCGGGTAGCAAAAATGCCACAGGCTCAATGTCAGTCGACCCACGAAACCACCTTCAGGCTGCTGATCCTGGTCGCACACAAAGCAAAGGCCCACCGGTCCCGCCGGCGGCTTTTGCTTTGTGTCTGACCGTTCGGCAGCCTTTTTTGCAAAGAAAGGCCCTCCCATGCGTTACCGCACCATCTGCAAAAACAAAGAGTTTTCCCGCGTATATGCCCGCGGGAAAAGTTATGTCCACCCGCAGCTGGTGCTGTACGTGGCCAAAAACCGCCTGGGGCACACCCGCATCGGCCTGACCGCCACCAAAAAGGTGGGCGGCGCCGTGCAGCGCAACCGGGCGCGCCGCGTCATGCGCGCCGCCCTCAGCGAGCATCTGGCCCCCGACGTGGGCGGGTACGACATCATCCTGGTGGCCCGCGCCCTGACGCCGAAACTCAAAAGCACCCAGCTCAGCCGCACGCTGGCCAGGCTGATGCGGGCCGCCGGCCTGCCGGACCGCGCCAGGCCGGCGGAACAGGCCCGGCCATGACCCCGCCGCTGTCCGTCCGGCCGTTCGTCTGGCTGATCCGGCAATATCAGCGGCATATCAGCCCCCATCTGGGGCGCCATTGCCGGTTTATCCCCACCTGCAGCCAGTACGCCCTCGAGGCGCTGTGCACCCACGGTCTGCTCAAGGGCGGGGCGCTGGCGGTGTGGCGCATCCTGCGCTGCAACCCCTTCGGCCGGTTCGGCTACGACCCCGTGCCGCCCAAAGGCCGCTGGATCAGCCCCGACCGCAGCCTGACGCGGGAAAAATGACCCTGTTTTCGTCCCCTGCGCTGCGCCGCTCCGGGGGTTCCTCCATACAGACAAAATAAAGGCCCCGCGCGCAGGCAGGGCAGAAGGACAAGCTATGACAGAAATCCTCGGTTTCCTCTCGGTAATCTTCGGCCCCCTGATGCGGATCATGTACAATTTTGTGGGCAACTACGGCCTGACCATGATCCTGTTCACCGTGCTGATCCGCCTGGTCACGCTGCCGCTGGCCATCAAGCAGCAAAAGTCGATGGCCAAAATGTCGGTCTACACCCCGATGATCAACGAGATCCAGCAGAAGTACAAAAACAACTCCGAAAAGCTGAACGAAGAAATGCTCAAGTTCCAGCAGGAGTACGGCTACAACCCCATGGGCGGCTGTCTGCCGATGATTTTGAACCTGCTGGTCATGTTCGCCATCATCCAGGTCGTCTACTACCCGCTGCGCTACATCCTGGACATTCCCCGCGAGACGGTGGCCGCCGCCTGCGAGGTCATGGGCATCACCAACAGCTACATGGCCGAGACGCAGATCATCGAGGCCATCCAGAACGGCGCAAACGCCGCTTCCGCCTTCACGGCCGAGCAGCTGGCCTCCATCCAGAACTTCAACACCGATTTCTTCGGCATGAACATCGCCACCACCGCCAGCTTTACGCTGACCCCGGTGCTGATCTTCCCCATCCTGGCCACTATCACGATGTTCGCGTCCCAGATCATCTCCACCCGGCTGTCCGGCCAGCAGGCCCAGATGCAGGGCGGCATGAAGGTCACCATGTGGATCATGAACCTGATGTTCGCCTGGATCAGCTTCACGCTGCCCATCTGCTTCTCGCTGTACTACACCACTTCCAACATCTGCATGATCCTGCAGTCGTTTTTGACCCACTCCATTTACAGCCCTGAAAAGTTCAAGGCTCAGTACGAGGAGGAACTGGCCGCCAAAAAAGCCGCCAGAAAGGCCAAAAAAGAGGTCGTTGTGGTGGAGGAAGGCCACGAGGTGACCAAAAAGGTCAACGAAGCCGAGCTCAACCGCCTGCGCCTGGAGCGCGCCCGCGCCCTGGATGAAGAAAAATACAAGGACGAGCGCACCCGCCCACTGACCGAGGCCGAGCGTGCCGAGCTGGAAGCGCAGCAGAACCAAAAAGGCAAACGTAAAAAGGGAGGCAAATAATCCATGCGTGAGATCGAAATGACCGGCAAAACAGTCGAGCTTGCCGTACAGGCCGCCTGCGACGCCCTGGGCGTCGACCGCGACGACATCAACGTCACCTACGAAGTGCTGGATTTTCCCGTCCGTAAGCTGTTCAAAAGCGTGCCCGCCCGCGTCCGCGTGAAGGTGGAGGAGGCCCAGGCCGCCGCGCCCGAAGCGCCGGTCGCCCCCAAAGCCTCCGCCGCGCCGGAGGCTGCCGCACCTGTGCAGGGGGCCGCGCAGCCCTCTGCCGCGCCCGAAGCCCCCGCTTCCGAGCCTGCGCCGGAAAGCCCCGCCCAGGACGAGGAAATCCCGCTGGACATTGCCGCCGACGCCCGCCTGCAGGCCGCCGTCGACTATCTGAAGCCCATCTGTGAGCTGATGGGCGCTTCCGGCCTGGAGTTCACCGCCGTCCGCAAGGGCGAAGCCACCATCCTGCGCGTCCGGGGCGACCATGTGGGCGTGCTGATCGGCCGCCGCGGCGAGACGATGGAGAGCCTGAGCTACCTGACCAGCCTGGTGGTCAACCGCATGGAGGGCAGCTACGTCAAACTGGGCCTGGATGTAGCCGGCTACCGCGGCAAGCGGGAGGACGACCTGGCCGCGCTGGCGGGCCGCATTGCCGAGCGCGTCAAGCGCACCGGCTGCTACTGCGAGATGGAGCCGATGAACCCCTACGAGCGCCATCTGATCCACACCGCCATCGCGGCGATCGACGGCGTGCGCAGCGAGAGCAAGGGCGAAGGCACCGACCGCCGCGTGGTGATCTATTCCACCGACCCGGACGCCTGCAACCTGCCTGACCGCGACAATGGCCGCCGCAATCGGCACGGCGGCCGGGACGGCGGCCGTCAGGGCCGCGGCGGTCGCGGCGGCTACCGGGAGAACGGACGCGGCAATGGCCGCCGGGACGGCGGCCGCGGTCCCCGCAGCGGCGGCAGCCGGAACGGCCGCGGCGGTCGCGGGTTCCGGGACGGCGGCAGCCGCGGCAGCTATGTGCCCGGCCGCGAATTTGCCGAGACCCCGCGCGACCCGGACGCCCGTCCGCAGGTCCCCAGCCGCTCGGAGCGCATCCATGACGACGCCGGCGACGATTTCGCCTTCGGCAAGATCGAACTGTGATCCCTTGACCAACGCGCAGGGCCTTCCTTTTGAACGGGGAAGGCCCTGCTTTTTTGCGCCGCGCCCGGCACGGCAAAAAGCGCCCCTTCCCCGCCATCCGCAGCCGGATGGAGAAGGAAGGGGCGCTGTATTCGTTTTGTCAGACCGATCAGACGACGCCCTGGGCCAGCATGGCGTCGGCCACCTTGGTGAAGCCGGCGATGTTGGCGCCGGCCACCAGGTTGCCCTTCATGCCGTAAGCCTCGGCGGCGGCCGCCGCGTTGGCGTAGATGTTCTTCATGATGCCCTGCAGCTTGCCGTCCACCTCGTCAAAGGTCCAGGCAAGGCGCTGGGAGTTCTGGCTCATCTCCAGGCCGCTGGTGGCCACGCCGCCGGCGTTGGACGCCTTGGCGGGGGCGAACAGCACGTTGTTGGCCTGCAGGTAGGCCACGGCGTCCGGGGTGGAGGGCATGTTGGCGCCCTCGGCCACAGCGTAGCAGCCGTTTGCCACCAGCGCCTTGGCGCCGTCCAGCGGCAGCTCGTTCTGGGTGGCGCAGGGCAGCGCGATGTCGCAGGGGACAGTCCAGATGCCAGCGCTGCCCTCGACATACTTGGCGGAGGGCACGTAATCCAGATAGGTCTTGATGCGGTCGCGCTTGACCTCCTTGATCTGCTGGATGACCTTGTAGTCGATGCCGTTCTCGTCCACGATGTAGCCGTTGGAGTCGCTCATGGCAATGACCTTGCCGCCCAGCTGGGTGGCCTTCTGGTTGGCGTAGATGGCCACGTTGCCGCTGCCGGAGATGACGACCCTGGCGCCGTCAAAGCTCTTGCCGTTGGCCTTGAGCATCTCGTCGGCAAAGTAGCACAGGCCGTAGCCGGTGGCCTCGGTGCGGGCCAGGCTGCCGCCGTAGGGGATGCCCTTGCCGGTCAGCGCGCCCACAAAGCTGTTGGTGATGCGCTTGTACTGGCCGTACATAAAGCCGATCTCGCGGCCGCCCACGCCGATGTCGCCGGCGGGCACGTCGCAGTCGGGGCCGATGTGGCGGTACAGCTCGGTCATAAAGCTCTGGCAGAAGCGCATGACCTCGCCGTCGCTCTTGCCGTGGGGGTCAAAGTCGCTGCCACCCTTGCCGCCGCCCATGGGCAGGCCGGTCAGGCTGTTTTTGAAAATCTGCTCAAAGCCCAGGAACTTGATCACA
>DWVD01000055.1 GCA_019120395.1 Candidatus Gemmiger faecigallinarum | reverse complement strand
ATGGTTTCCAAAGATGTAAAGGATGGTGAGGAGCAATGGTAAGCAGCAACGCAAGCGCCCTGGGCGTCATTTTTGCCAATACGTATGATAACCTGGTCCCCGAACTGGTGGCGGAGCGCACAATGGCCTCCATCCCCTTTGGCGGACGTTACCGCATGATCGACTTTGTGCTTTCCAGCATGGCCAACTCCGGCATCGACAATGTCTCGATCATCGTGCGCAAGAACTACCACTCGCTGATGGACCATCTGGGCGCCGGCCGTGAGTGGGACCTGACCCGCAAGCGCGGCGGCCTGAACGTTTTCCCGCCGTATGCCGAGCGCAGCGTCAAGGTTTATTCCGGCCGTGTTGACGCGCTGGACAGCATCCTTTCCTGGATCGGCAGCCAGAAGGAAAAGTACGTCATCCTGTCCGACGCCTGCATCGCCTTCAACCTGGATTTCAACAAGCTGATCGAGGACCACGTGGCCAGCGGCGCCGACGTGACCATGGTCTACAACCGCGCCGAGATCCCCGAGGGCGCCCGCAACGACAACTACACCGTCCAGATCAAGGACGGCCGCGTCACGGAGCTGCTGTCCAACGATTACCGCCCCGGTGTGCAGAACCTGGCCATGAACATCTATGTGATCGAGCGCGAGACGCTGATCCAGCTGATCCGCGACGCATCGGTCCGCGGCCTGGTCTACTTTGAGCGCGACATCCTGGCCCGCAACCTCAACCTGCTGAACATCCATGCCCACGAGTATACCGGCTATGCCGCCCGCATCTCGGATATGAAGAGCTATTTCGACGAGAACATGCGCCTTCTGGAAGGCGACAACGTCGACCAGCTCTTTGACTCCGCCAACCCCATCTACACCAAGATCCGTGACGACAACCCCACCCGTTACATCGCGGGCAGCAAGGTCAAAAACTCGCTGCTGGCCGACGGCTGCGTCATCGAAGGCACGGTCGAGAACAGCGTGCTGTTCCGCGGCTGCCAGGTCAAGAAAGGCGCCGTTGTCAGGAACAGCGTCCTGATGCAGGACAGCGTGGTCGAGGCAGATTCCTCGGTCGAGTATGTCGTTACCGACAAGAATGTTCATATCACGGCAGACAAGAAGCTGATCGGCACCGATTCGTTCCCGGTCTTTGTGGCCAAAAACCACACTGTCTGACGCTCAATAGGCTTTGCCGCCACATCTCCCCGGCGGCAGGGCCTTTTTGAGAGGGCGGGGGAGGGCGGCCGCCGCGGCGCAGGCAAAATGCCGGCGCTGCGGCACACGCCGTTGTCACACGCGGCCCCGGCGCCGGGCATGCGCCCACGGGGCTAAGATTCGCTGGCGGGGACGCCCCTGCCGGGACATGCCTCTGCGGCACCGCAGGGCGGATCACGGCGTCGTCGGCCCTCTCCCGGCCCTTCTCCTGCATTTTCCCGGGCAGACTGCCCGTATTTCACGCCGCGGCCGTTTCGGCGGCACGGCAGCCACAAGGAGGACAACATGAGAATCCTTTATGCAGCCAGTGAGGCAACCCCTTACGCAAAGTCCGGCGGCCTGGCCGACGTTGCCGGTTCGCTTCCCAAGGCGCTGGTCCAGGACGGCATTGACTGCCGCGTCGTGATGCCGCTGTATGGCGACATCAAGATCCGCGACGGCCTGACCTATGTCACCAACTTCAGCGTGCCGGTGGGCTGGCGCAGCCAGTACTGCGGGCTGTTCAAGTCGGTGTATAACGGCGTTACCTATTATTTCATCGACAACGAGTATTACTTCAAGCGCAGCGGCCTGTATGGCTTCTATGACGACGGCGAGCGCTTTGCGTTCTTCTCCCGCGCCATTCTGGAGATGCTGTTCTACACCGATTTCGAGCCGGACATCATCAACTGCAACGACTGGCAGACGGCCCTGACCCCGGTCTATCTGAACCTGTACTACCGCCATCTGGACAAGTTCAACCGCATCAAGACGGTGTTCACCATCCACAATATCGCGTATCAGGGCAAGTACGGCCTGGATATTCTGGAGGATACCTGCGGCATTGGCGCCCGCGACGCCCATGTGGTGGAGTATGACGGCTGCGCCAACTTTATGAAAGGCGCCATCGAGACGGCCGACAAGGTCACCACCGTCAGCCCCACTTATGCCAGCGAGATCCTGGACCCCTGGTTCAGCCATGGCCTGGACGGTCTGCTGCGCCAGAAGCAGTACAAGCTGTGCGGTATCCTCAACGGCATCGACACCGAGGCCAACAACCCGGCCACCGACCCCAATATCGCGCAGAATTACGATGTCAACACCTTCCAGGAGGGCAAAGCCGTCTGCAAGGCCGCTTTGCAGGACCGCATGGGCCTGAACAAGGACGGCAGCCCCATCATGGGCATGGTCACCCGTCTGGTGGGGCACAAGGGCGTCGACCTGGTGCGCAGCATTGCCGAAGGACTGTTGCAGCAGGGGATCGAGCTGGTCATCCTTGGCTCCGGCGAAGCGGGCTATGAGGCTTTCTTCAACGAGCTGTGCGCCCGGCATCCCGGCCGCGTCGGCGTTTATATCGGCTTCAACTCGCAGCTGGCGCAGCAGATCTACGCCGGCGCCGACATCTTCCTGATGCCGTCCCGCAGCGAGCCTTGCGGCCTGGCCCAGATGGTGGCCTGCCGCTACGGCACGATCCCCGTCGTCCGCGAGACGGGCGGCCTGCGCGACTCCATCCATGACTCCGGCGACGGCTACGGCAACGGCTTTACCTTTGCCAACTACAATGCCCACGAGCTGTACGAGGCATGCTGGCGCGCCAAGGAAGGCTATTGGAAGAAAGACGGCTGGCCCATTCTGGTCCGCCGCGCCATGGAGTGCGATTTCAGCTGGGCAAACTCGGCCAAGAGCTACGAGGGCCTGTACAATGAGGTCGTGAACCTGTGGTAAGGCCGCGGCGCTGACAGGACTGCCCCGCACGTTTGGAAAACGACAGTTTTAGACCAATTTGATCTCCGCCGGCAGGCGGCCCCGACCCGGGCGCCTGCCGGCGGTTTTGTATGCCCGCAGGTGCGCGCAGACAAAAGAAGCGCACAAATGTGAAAAGATACATACCGCTGGAATGTATCTTGACAGGCGCGCGAGCTTCCGGTATAATGCAGGAAAAGAAACATACCGAAAGAATGTAAACGGCGATACGACCGCGGCGGAGGGCTGATATGGCGCGCAACAAATACCCAGAAGTGACGGTGGAACGCATTTTGGACGCGGCCCAGCGGCTTTTTCTGGAAAAAGGCTACGACAACACCACCATCCAGGACATTGTGGACGAGCTGGGCGGCCTGACCAAAGGCGCGGTCTACCACCATTTCAAGTCCAAGGAGGAGATCCTGGACGCGGTGGGGGACCGGATGTTTTTCCGGAACAACCCCTTCGAGGCGGTGCGCAAGCGCGCCGACCTGAACGGCCTGCAAAAGCTGCAGGAGGCGGTGCGGCTGAACCAGGCCGACGCCGCCCGCACCAGCATGACCATCCAGTCCATCCCGCTGAACCGCAACCCCCGCATGCTGGTGGAAATGCTGGAGTCTAACCGCCGCATCCTGACGCCCTATTACCGGCAGCTGATCGAGGAGGGCAACCGGGACGGCTCGATACACACCGCCTACGCCCGCGAGATCTCGGAGCTGATGCCGCTTTTGACCAGCCTGTGGCTGCTGCCGTCGGTCTACCCGGCCACGCGGGAGCAGATGAAAAACAAGTTCCGCTTTTTGGGCGATATGCTGGAAAAGATGGGCGTGCCCCTGATGGACGATTCCATCCGCCGCCTGGTGGACGACTTTTTTGCCCAAATGCCGGAGGAGCCGGAAGGGGAGCAAGGCGAACCGTCGGCAGGCGATAACCCGCCGGCGGCGGAGTAAGCGGAACAGGGGAGCCGGCCGGCGGTGCAAAGCGGGGAAATCGCCGCTTTGCGTTGGAAACGGCCGCCCCCAAATGGGAAAAAGCCCCCCACGTCCGCAGGGGACAGCTCCACCGAAACAACACGCCGCAGCAAGACCACATCCAACCGCATACAAGGGCGCACGCGGTGCGGCCCGTTCGCCAGCCACCGCAGCGCCCTTTTATGATACTTATTTACATACCGTGCGAATGTATGTAAATGGACGGCCCGCACGCTACCCACCAACATCTGCAGCAGAAGGAGGCAGCAATGACAGAACAGAAATTTGACGGCAAGAGGGAACCGGCGGCGTCCCGCCCGGAGCACGGTGCGGAGGCAGTGGCCGGCCGCCGGGGGGGCGCGGCAAACCGCGCCCGGGGCAGCGGCAGAGGGTTCGCCATATCGCAGGCGCCGCAGCCATCACGGCGGAGCCGGGGCGGCCGGGGGCAGAAACGCGGCTCGGTTTGGCGCGCCATCGCGGCCGCCCATTGCCTGCCGCTGAAAGAATGGAAACGAATCGGATTCAGGAGGAAGCCATGAAACACAAAACGAAAGTCCGATCCACCCTGTTCACCCGCAACTTTACGCTGCTGGTGCTGGGGCAGGTCAGCTCGCTGCTGGGCAACTATACGCTGAAATTTGCGCTGTCCATGTATGTGCTGGAGCGCACCGGCTCGGCGTCGGTGTTTGCGGGGCTGCTGGCCGCCGCCATGGTGCCCACCATCCTGCTGTCGCCGGTGGGCGGCGTGCTGGCCGACCGCGCCGACCGCCGCCGCATCATGGTAACGCTGGACGTGCTTTCCGGGCTGGCAGTGCTGGCGGCCGCCGCGGCCATGCAGGCGGCGGATCACATCGCGGTCATTGCGGCGCTGCTGTTCGTGCTGTCCATCCTGGGCGCGTTCGAGTCGCCCACCGTGCAGGCCTGTGTGCCCCAGATGCTTTCCGACGACGACTTGCTGAAAGGCAACGCGGTGGTAGGCCAGGTGCAGGCTGTGGCCGGGCTGGTCACGCCGTTTTTGGGCAGCGTGTTCTACGCCGCTTTCGGGCTGGGGCCGGTGTTTGCGGCGGCGGTGGTCTGCTTTTTTGTCACTGCCGGGTTCGAGTGCCTGCTGCGCCTGGACCCGCCCGAACGGCGGGCGGGCGGCGGCAAAAGCGCCGCCGCCATCCTGCGCGCCGACCTGGCCGAAAGCCTGCGTTTCCTGCGCCGGGACCAGCCCGCCGTCTGCAAGCTGCTGCTGTTGGCCGCACTGGTCAGCATGGTGCTGGTCAGCCTGGCGTCGGTGGGCTTTCCCTACCTGGTGCGCACGGTGCTGGGGCTTTCGGCACGGCTGTACGGCGCGGCCGAGAGCGCCATGGGCGTGGCAGCCATCGCCGGCAGCGCGGCGGTCGGCCTGCTGGCCGGCAGGCTGCGGCCAAGCCGGATGCACTGGCTGGTGGCGGCGGCCGGGCTGTGCCTGCTGCCGGTCAGCGTTATGGGCCGGTATCTGGTATTGCTGGCAGCCTTCTGCGGGTGCCAGCTGGCGGCGGGGATGTTTTCCATCTGTGCGGTGTCGCTCGTCCAGCAGCGCACGCCCCGGCACCTGACCGGCAAGGTGATGGCATTTGTCTACACCATCCCGCTGTGCGCCCAGCCGGTGGGCCAGCTGCTGTGCGGCGCGCTGCTGGATGCGTTTGTCGGCAATGTCTGGCTGGTGCTGCTGCCCGGCGGCCTGCTGATCTGCACGGCGGGCCTGGCCTCGGCAAAGCTCTTTGCGGGGATGGAGCGGGATCAGCCGCCCAAACCGCAGGGGACTTGAGCGGACGGGGCGGCATCGCAAAAAAGCCCTGCTTCCGGTGGGCGTCCTGGTCGGACGCTGCGGAAACAGGGCTTTTTGGTTGTGCTTTTGCGCCGGGGCAGGGGGCAGGGTGCCCGCGGGGTCACATCCCCTGCAGATGGTTGGACACCCACTTGATCAGCATGTCCAGCGCCACGGCGTTTTTGCCGCCTTCCGGGATGATCAGGTCGGCCTTGCGTTTGCTGGGCTCCACAAACTGCTCGTGCATCGGCTTGACGGTGGTCAGGTACTGGGTCACCACGCTGTCCAGCGTGCGGCCGCGGCTTTTTACGTCCCGGACGATGCGCCGCAGAATGCGCACGTCGGCGTCGGTGTCCACAAACACTTTGATGTCCATCAGGTCGCACAGCTCCTGGCTGGCAAAGATCAGGATGCCCTCCACAATGATGACCGGCGCGGGGTCCACCGTCACCGTCTTGTCGCTGCGGTTGTGGATGGTGTAGTCGTACACCGGCATGCGGATGCTTTGGCCGGCGCGCAGCTGCTTCAGGTGCTGCACCATCAGGTCGGTGTCAAAGCTGTCCGGGTGGTCGTAGTTGAGCTTGCAGCGTTCCTCGTAGGGCAGCTCGTCGTGGCGCTTGTAGTAGCTGTCGTGGTTGATGACGCTGACTTCCTGCTGACCAAAATGCTCCCGCAGCCGCCGCGTCAGGGTGGTCTTGCCGCTGCCGGTGCCGCCGGCGATGCCGATCACGATGGTGTTCATGTTCCTTCCGCCTCTTCCTTATTCTGTGCGCGGTGTTTTTATGTCCCGCTGCCTGCGGCGCGGGACCGCGCCCTTACACGTCCAATGTCAGCTCCCGCCCGGTGGGGTGGTAGGCCCGGTACTTGACGCCGGTCATGTTGAACAGCCGGCGGCTGGCGACGCTCAGCGGCTCGTCGTGGTACTTGTCCGAGTAGTAGATGATCTCTTTGATGCCGCTTTGGATGATGGCCTTGGCGCACTCGTTGCAGGGGAACAGCGTCACATACACCCGCGCGCCCTTGAGGTTGCTGTGGGCCGAGTTGAGGATGGCGTTCAGCTCCGCATGGCAGACATACATGTATTTGGTCTCCAGCGGGTCGCCCTCCCGCTCCCAGGGCATGTCGTCGTCGTTGCAGCCGATGGGCATGCCGTTGTAGCCCAGCGACAGGATCTTGTTTTCCGGGCTGACGATGCAGGCCCCCACCTGGCTGTTGCTGTCCTTCGACCGCATGGCCGAGAGCAGCGCGATGCCCATAAAGTATTCGTCCCAGCTGATATAGTCCTTGCGTTTCATGTTACACGACCTTTCCGGCGCTGCCTGACCGCGCCCCGGCGGGGCTGCGGCAAAACGGACACAGTTTCTTTACGAACATTATACAGTCTGTGCAGGCCCTGCGCAAGACTTTTCGGCGGGCAGGTCGGGCGGATGCAGCGCATTTTGCCGCAGGAATTTCTGCCGCGTCGCCTCGCCGCCGCGCAGGTGGCGTTCGGCCTTGTTTTTCTGCAGGACCTGCTGCACCTCCCGCCACAGGGCGGGGGACTGCCGCCGCAGCCGGGTCTGGTCCTTCCACACGGTGCTTTTGCTCACGCCGAAAACGGCCGCGGTGGCCCGCACCGTCGCGCCGCTGCGCACGATATACCGCCCGATCTCCACCGCGCGTTCGTCTGCGTCGCCCATCCTCATGCACGCCCCTCCCTGCCGGGCGGGCCGCGCCTGCCGCCGGCCCGCCGTGTGCTGCGCCCGCGGCAAGCGCGGGCTTTTGCCACACTGTATGCGGCGCCGGGCAGGGGATAGAACGGGCGCGGGGCAAGGGGGAAAAACTGTCAAAAACATTTGACAGTTTGCCGGCCTTCTGCTATACTGAAACTGTCAAAAGAGTTTGACATCTGCGGCGCGGCCGCCCGCAGGTGGCGGCTCTTGCGGCGGCGCCTGCCGCGGCCGGGTACGGCGCTTTTTTGCAGAAACAAAGTTTTCCCCTTTGATCCCAACGGAGGTGATCGTATGGATATTTCTTCCGAGTCCTGGCTGATCATGATCGTATGCCTGCTGTTTTTCGCCGCCTGCTGGGCGGTCATTGTGTATGTGTTTGTCACGCTGGCCCGCCAGGGGGACGAGCGCCGCAAAATGATTGTCGGCCGGGCAGCCGCGGCCTGTTTCCCGGTTTTTCTTCTGTACCTGGTATTTCATGTGGCCGAGGATGTGTACCGGTCCGTCACCGGCGGGGAGGCGGACGGCGTCGATCCGTTTTCCACTCTGCTGGTGTTCTCGATTTTGTACGCCATCGAACTGCTTTACTACAAACGGAAATTTGGTGACTGACCCATGCAGAACTGCATCCGCGAACTGCGCAGGCAGAAAGGCGTCTCGCAGGAGACGCTGGCCAAGGCCTGCGGCGTGACCCGCCAGACGGTCAACGCCATCGAGAACAACAAGTACGACCCCACCCTGGCCCTGGCCTTTGCCCTGGCGCGGGAGCTGGACACCACGGTGGACGCCCTGTTCACGCCCTGCCCGCCCGCCTGAACGCGCGCGGGCGGGGGATACGAAAAAACGCCAGCCAATTTTAGCGGAGGCCGAACCATGGACTTTGTAAAGATCAAACCGGAAGATTTTGAAACACTGGCCGAATTGCAGGAAGCGTATAAAGCGGAGATCGGGGAGGCTGCGCCGGCCGACGCCGAACTGGAAAGCTTGAAACAGGCCATCGGGGCCGGCCGGATCCAGTTTTACGGGTGCCTGTGCGGCGGCGCGCTGGTGGCGTGCTGCTCTGTCTGCGAGACCTACTCGACCTTCCATTACGGCAGGTCCGGCGTGCTGGAGGATTTTTATATCCGGCCGGCGTACCGCCATAAAGGCATCGCGCGCAAGCTGGTCGCCTTTGCGTATGCGCAAAGCGGCGCAGCCTCCCTGACCGTCGGATGCGCCGACTGCGACCTGCCCATGTACCGGGCGATCGGGTTCAAAACGCCATTGGGGAACCTGCTGGCGTACGGTGAGTAGGCTACCGTCCAAAACGGCGTTCCAACGGCAAAAGCCCGCCCGCGGCACTGTAACTGCCGCAGGCGGGCTTTTGTTGTTGTGCACCCCGGGCGTGGCGGCCCGCGGGCTGTGTAGGCGCCGGACTTTTCTGCCGAGAGCGTGCAGGGATGCCGCGGGATCGCTGCCTGCGCAGCATGGCCAAAGTACCCCTGTGCGTTCTCCGCGTTCGGCGCGGGGCGGGCGGCGCCCGCCGGGGTGCCCCCGCGTTACGGGGCGTTGGGCTCCCGGTTTTCGCGGGGGCCGGACATGAACAGCGAGGGGATCAGCGCGATGGCTGCCAGCCCCACCACGATGAACACCGCGCGGGCCAGCCAGCCCAGGCTTCCGCCCAGCAGCCAGCCCACCGCGTCAAAGCCCCAGATGCCGTAGATGCCCCAGTTCAGCCCGCCGATGATGACGAGCAGCAGCAGGATCTTGCGAAATAAGGACATAAAACATCCTCCCTTCCGCCGTTAGCATTGCCGGAAGGGAGGATGTTTATACATGATCTTGGATCTTGCCGGGACGCCGTCCGGCCCGCGCTCAGTTTTTCAGCGCCTGCATCGGGGCGGGGATGCGCCCGCCGCGGCGGATCATCACCGCGGGGCTGAACTTGCTGATGGGCATGATGGGCGCATGGCCCAGCAGGCCGCCAAAGTCCAGCACGTCGCCGGCCTCGTGGCCGATGGCGGGGATGACGCGCACGGCGGTGGTCTTGCTGTTCACCATGCCGATGGCCGCCTCGTCGGCGATCAGCGCGCTGATGACCTCGGCCGGGGTGTCGCCGGGGATGACCACCATGTCGATGCCCACCGAGCAGACCGCCGTCATGGCTTCCAGCTTCTCCAGCGTCAGGCTGCCGCACTCGGCGGCCTTGATCATGCCGTCGTCCTCCGACACCGGGATGAACGCGCCGGACAGGCCGCCCACATGGTTGGAGGCCATCACGCCGCCCTTTTTGACCGCGTCGTTCAGCAGGGCCAGGCAGGCGGTGGTGCCGCAGCAGCCGCAGCTTTCCAGGCCCATCTCCTCCAGGATGTTTGCCACGCTGTCGCCGATGGCCGGGGTGGGCGCCAGCGACAGGTCGATGATGCCCGCCGGCACGCCCAGATACTCGCTGGCCAGGTTGGCCACCAGCTGGCCCAGCCGCGTGATCTTGAACGCCGTGCGCTTGACCAGCTCGGCCACTTCGTCCATCGGCGCGTCCTTAGGCAGCTTGGCCAGCGCGGCGCGCACCGCGCCGGGGCCGGAAACGCCCACATGCAGCTCGCAGTCCGGTTCGCCGGGGCCGTGGAACGCCCCGGCCATGAAGGGGTTAT
>DWVD01000054.1 GCA_019120395.1 Candidatus Gemmiger faecigallinarum | reverse complement strand
GCCAACGACGGCATCATCGTCATGGCCGCCACCAACCGCGCCGACATTTTGGATAAGGCCCTGCTGCGTCCCGGCCGTTTCGACCGCCAGGTCTATGTGGGCCTGCCCGACGTCAAGGGCCGCGAGGAGATTTTGCGTGTCCACACCAAAAACAAGCCCCTTGGCCCGGACGTCAGTCTCAAGACCATCGCCCAATCCACCGCCGGTTTCTCCGGCGCCGACCTGGAGAACCTGGTCAACGAGGCCGCCCTGCTGGCTGCCCGCAAGGGCAAAAAGGCCATCACCGAGCCGGAGATCGAGGAGGCCTCCATCAAGGTGGTGGCCGGCCCTGAGAAGAAGAGCCGCGTCGTCACCGACAAGGAAAAGCGCCTGACCGCCTACCACGAGGCCGGCCACGCCATCACCGGCTATTTCTGCCCCACCCATGACCCGGTGCATCAGATCAGTATCATCCCCCGCGGCGCCGCCGGCGGCTACACTATGTACCTGCCCGACAAGGAGCCCAGCTACGTCACCCGCACCGCCATGCATGAGGACATCATCTGCCTGCTGGGCGGCCGCGTGGCCGAGCAGCTGGTGCTGGAGGACATTTCCACCGGCGCGTCCAACGATTTGGAGCGCGCCACCGCCACCGCCCGCGCCATGGTCACCCGCTACGGGTTCTCTGAGCGGCTGGGACCTGTGGTCTATGGCAGCGATCCCAACCAGACCTTCCTGGGCCGCGACCTGGCCCAGGGCAAGGGCTACTCGGAGACCATCGCCTCCGAGATCGACAACGAGATCCGCGACATCATGGACGAATCCTACGAGAGCGCCCGCCGCATCCTGTCCGAGCATATGGATAAGCTGCACGAGGTGGCCCGCGTGCTGATCGAGAAGGAGAAGATCTCCGGCGAGGAGTTCCGCGATATCATGGAGTCCAGCGGCGTGGACTACGACGCCGACCCGGACGCCGGTGCGGACGATGCGGGCGCGCAAGCCCCGGCCGCCGCGGAAACGCCCGCCGACGCCGGTACGGACGGCCCCGCCGATGCGGCGGAGGACGCCGCCCCGCCCCAGGCCTGAACCCCCCTGTACCACAGCGGCCCGGCAGCCGGCCGGGCCTGCAAGAGGAGCAACTATCAAAAGCAAGGTGAGTGAAGCATGGATCAAAATTTTTCGCTGATGGCGCAGTCCCGTGCAAACTATTATACGGCGGGCAGCCCGGTGCAGTTTGTGCGCGTGGAGCTGCTGAAAGGCGACGTGACCGGAGAGATCGCCGTCTGCCTGACCTTCAAGAACGTGGGCACCGAACCGCTGACCGGCCTTGTGATCCACTTTAAATGCAAGGATGCCGCCGGCCAGGTGCTGTGCGAGGATGATTTCTATTACGAGCAGCTGGAAGCGCAGCCCGGCGACCTGTTTGGCAGCGACGACGCCGTTTATGTCAGCGATACGCCGGTCTCCAGCGTGGAGATCGAGCAGGACCGGGCGTTTTTGAACGGCCGCGGCGTCGATCTGCGCAGCTATAAGCGGGTGCGCCTGCAAACCCCGCGCATGCTGCCGGCCTCCATTGCCAAGACGCTGCAGGCCCGCACCAACAACGACGCGCTGGTCTGCGTGCCGCAGGACATCGAGCAGGGCTGGTTCTGCGCCTGCGGCGCCTTCCACCCCAACGAGGAAAACACCCAGGTCTGCAGCGAGTGCGGCGGCGACCGCGCTTACATCAAGGCGGCGCTGACCCGTGTGCTGGAGGAGGCCCGCCAGGCGGCGGAACAGCAGCAGCGGGAGATCAATGCCGTGGCAAACGGCACCAGCGCGGACCCCGCGGCAGCCACCGCCGCAGCCGCCCAGGCCGCCATTGCAGAGCAGGAGGCGACCGCCCAGTTTGACCCCGCCTCGGAGGAAAACAATCCGGAGCTGGAACGTGTCCGCCGTTACGCGCAAAACGGCAGCATCCTGGATGACGACGAGGACGACGAGGAAGGCACCCGTATGTTTGACACGGAGGAGCAGTCCGGCGAGCTGGACTACGACGACGAGGATGACGACGACTACGCGCCCCGCCGCGGCCGTTATGCGGACGACAGCGAGGAGAGCGAGGACGACGTGATGGCGGAGCGCATCATCCACTGGGCGCCGCCGATCACCGCCATTGTCTGCGCCCTGATCATTGCCACGGCGGTGATCTACCGTCTGGTGATCGCCTGACCGGCTGGCGCGAAAGCACAAAAATAAAGCCGCCGTCTATGGCGCGGCAGGGGAGGCATACAGCCATCCTGCCCGCCATAGCGGCGGCTTTTGTGTTGGAACGCTGCGGGCGAGAAACGGGCCGCGGACTGCCGGGCTTTGCCGGTAAAGGCTGGCGTGCCAGCAGAGGCTCCGGTCCCCGGGGCGGTCTTTTTTATCCGCAAGGGAAATACGCGGCGTACCGGAACGGGACGGCGAAAATGCGGCGGAGGAACCGGTCTCGGGGCGGTCAGGGGCGCGCCTGCCCCGCGCCGCCGGCGGCCAGACGGTCAAACAGGCGGACAATCTCTGGGTCGTCCAGCTTGACGACCCGCCCGGACAGATAGTGCAGCGTGTTTTCTTCCGGGATGCGGCCAAAGGTCAGGCGCTGCGCGCACAACGCCTGAGTCTTTAGGCCGGTGCGCTCGTTCATTTTGCGGTTCCCGTACTTGACGTCCCCCAGCACCGGGTGGTCCAGGTAGGCCAGGTGGGCGCGGATCTGATGGGTGCGGCCGGTCACAAGCCCGATGCGGCACAGCGCGAACGGTCCCGCCTGCCGGATCACCGTCACGTCGGTGATGATCTGTTTGTATCCCTCGCTCTGGCGGGCATGGATGCGCACCTTGTTGCCCTTCTCGCTGTGCTGCAGCCAGGCAGTGTGCCGCCCCTGGGGCGGCGCGCCCACCGTGATGGTCAGGTACTCCTTTTTCAGCAGATCGTCCCGGATGATGGCGTTCATGTCCCGCAGTGCCGCATAGCTTTTTGCGGCGATCACCAGCCCCTCGGTGCCCCGGTCCAGCCGGTTGCAGATGGCGGGGGCAAAGCGGTTTTCGGCTTTTGGGTCGTACTTGCCCTGGGTTTCCAGCTGCGCCGCAAAAGCGTCCACCAGGTTGGCGTCGCCGGTGCGGTCGCTGTGGCACAAAAGATGCGCGGGCTTGTATACGACGGCGATGCTGTCGTCCTCGTAGATCACGGCGACCGGGGGCTGTCTGCGCGGGGCGGGTTTCGGGCGTGCCGGCTGGACGGGAAAGAACTCGTCGTTGATGTACAGCTCGATCACGTCTCCTTCGCAAAGCCGGGCGTCCGGCTCTGCGCGCTTTCCGTTGACCTTGATGCGCTTGTTGCGGAAGCTCTTGTACAGCAGGCTGCGGGGAAGCCCCTCGGTCACGCTTTCCACAAAGCGGGAAAGGCGCACGCCGTTTTCGTTGACGCCGGCGACAAATTTTTTCATGGAACGCCCTCTCTTTTCAAAATGTGCGGCTGAGTGTATAATAATATGGATACGATAAAACCGGAGGGAGGCCGGACGCCTTCCCACGGGCAAACGGAGATGCGGGGAATCATTATGGCGGATGTCAAGCAGTCCAAACAGCAAAAGCCGCTGCATGCGGATCATCGCGCGCGGATGCAGGCGCGTGTCCGGCGCGACGGCCTGGAAAGCCTGGCGGAACACGAAGCGCTGGAATATCTGCTGTTTTTTGCCATTCCGCGCAAGAACACCAATCCCATTGCCCATGCGCTGATCCAGCAGTTTGGCAGTTTCTGCCGCGTGCTGGAAGCCAGCGAGGAGGAAGTGGCCAAAGTGGAGGGGATCGGCCCGTCCAGCGCCAGGCTGATCCACTCGGTGCTGGAGTTTGCCCGCTATTACAGCCTGCACAAACGCAGCCGCCGTATAACGCTGAAAGACACCGACAAGGCGATCGAATATGTGCGGCCGCTGTTTTTCGGTTTCCAGCAGGAGGCGTTGTATCTGATCGCGATGGACGACCATTATACGCCGCTGCGGGACATTCGTGTGGCGGAAGGCCTGCCCAACAAGCTGACGTTTGATATGAACAAGCTGGCCCGGGCCGCCGTGTCCACCGGCTGCACCTGCGCCATCTTGGCGCACAACCATCCGTCCGGGCTGGCCGTCGCCTCCGAAGCGGATTTTGCCACCACGGTACAGGTGGTCAAGGCATTGGGACTGCTGGGCATCGACGTGGTGGATCACCTGATCGTTACCGCCAGCGACGCTTCCTCCATGCGTCAGAGCGGGCGCATGCCGCACTTCGACTCGCTGAATCAGCAGGTCTATTATTGATTGCAAAACAGATTTTGTCAATAGGAAATACCGGCGGACGCCGCCTGCCTTTGCAGGCCGGGGCCGCCGGTATCTGTTTGCCGCCGGGGCGGCGGGGGCGCTCAGCACCCGCTGACGGTGTACAGCGAGTAGAAATATCCCATCCGGCGCATCAGCTGGTCGAACCGGCCGCGCTCGCAGACGGCGCCGTCCCGCAGCACGATGATCTCGTCGTACCGGCGCAGCAGGGCTTCGTCCAGGCGGTGGGTCACCACCAGCCGGGTCAGGCCGTCCAGGTCCAGGACCGCCTGCGTCACCGCAAAGGCGGTCTGGTTGTCCAGCGCGGCGGTAGCCTCGTCCAGCAGCAGCACCGGCGTGCCCCGCAGCAGACACCGGGCGATGGACACCCTTTGCCGCTCGCCGCCCGAAAGCTGGCAGCCGTTTTCGCCGCAGGGGGCGTCCAGCCCGCGCTCGGCCGCCAGGGGAGCCAGGCCGCTGCGCTGCACCGCGCGCTCCAGCGCGTCGGCAGGGAACTGCCGGAACATGGTGATGTTGTTGGCCACTGTGTCGTCGAACAAAAACACATTCTGGCCGATCAGGCTGCACAGGTCGTACAGACTGTCGGGGTCGATGTCCCGCAGCTCCTGCCCGTCGACGGCAATGCTGCCGCCGTACTGCGCGTTGGCGCCCATCAGCAGGCTGAGCAGCGTGGATTTGCCGGAGCCGGACCCGCCCACGATGGCGTAGCTTTTACCGGCGTCAAATTCCAGCGAGACGTCCCGCAGAGCCTCGGCGCTGCTGCCGTCGTAGCGGTAGCTGACATGGGAAAGGCGGATGCCCTCTTTCAGCACCGGCTCGATGGGGCGGCCGCTGCGCCCGGCGTGCTCCTGGGCCGCCTGCGCCGCCTTGCCGATCAGCGCCCTGGCGGCTTTGCGGCCGGCCCAGAAACTGGGAAAATCCCGGATGGACCAGGAAATGGAGCCGCACAGGTTGGCTACCGATACCACGGTGCCCAACGCGATCTCGCCGCTCAGCGCCAGCAGAGCGCCGGCAAAGTAAGGCCCGAACATAAAGATAGAGGCGGAAAGATCGCCGGCGGCCGCCACAAAGCAGTCCCACCAGCGGCGGCGCTGCTTGCAGCGCTCGGTCTTTTGGTTCATCTCGTCAAAGCGGGCGCTCATTTCGTCCTCGGCCTTAAAGCTTTTGACCACCGCGAAACCGGTCAGAAAATCCTTGACCGAGGCCACAAAATGCTCGTTCTGGTCGCTGACGGCCTTCTCGCGGCGGGCCAGCTCGCCGCTCATGGCGGTGGAGACGGCGGTGGGGATCAGGCTGAGCAAAAGGCTGAGCAGCGTCAGCTTCCAGCTCAGCAGCACCATGGCGGTCAGCGACGTGACGACGGTAAAGGCCATCGTTACAAGCAGGGTGGTGCGGTTCAGGTAGTTTTCCTCGATGGAACTGGCGTCGTTGGTCAAAAGCGACAGGTACCGGCTGGTGCTTTCCTGCTGGAAGGCGGCGATGGACTTTTTGCAGAGCCGGCGAAACAGGAAGGACTTGTACTGGGCGATACCCTGGTGCACGAACCGGCACTTGAGGAAATAGGTGGCCGACGAGACCGCAAACTGTATCGCCAAAAGGCCTGACAGCAGCGCGGCCAGGACCCCCAGGCGGGCAAGGCTGCCCAGAACCATTGCGTTCAGGACCTCGCCCTGCAGGATGGCAAAGGCGGTGTCGGTAAGCCCGAAAATCAGATACCCGGCCAGGGTGACGGCAAAGCGCAGCCGGTTATTCTTGTAGATCGCGTGCAGATAAGGCCGCACGCCAGCCTGTTGCGTTTCTTTCATAAATCAATGTTTCCTCCCCGGCGCGCGGCACAAGAGCCGCGCGGAAAAATCTGAACAGCAGTCGATCAGCAGCTTTTATTCTAAGCATTTTGAAACACCGTTCCTTTCTGTTGTACCGTTTGTGTTTCATGCGGGAACCTTCTGAAACGAAGGGGATGCGGGCGCATGGCGGGTCACCTCTTTCTTGTGCACGGCCGGCAAAAAGGCACAAAAAACCGCCTGTGCGTTTGCAGTTTGCGCAAAAGTACAGGCGGTGTTCCCGTTTGGCGAGTTCCCCCGTTTAAGCCGGCCCGGGCCGCATGGTCAGGCCGAAAAAGGGGAAAGGCGGCAGCTTACTCTTCCGGCACCAGCACGCCGTAGCCGCCGTCGGTACGGCGGTAGACGACCTGGATGCTGCCGGTATCGGCGCTGCGGTACACGTAGAAGCTGTGACCCAGCAGGTTCATCTGCAGGATCGCTTCCTCGGTGCTGCACGGTTTTACGGCAAAGTGCTTTTCGCGGATCACTTCATAGCTGTCTTCCGGCTCGGCCGCCATGGCAGGCAGCTCCTCAGCCGCGGCGCGGGTCAGCTTGTCGCCCAGGCGCTTGCGGTGCTTGACAACGCGGCGGACCAGCAGGTCGCAGGCGTC
>DWVD01000053.1 GCA_019120395.1 Candidatus Gemmiger faecigallinarum | reverse complement strand
AACGGGGGCCGCGCCGGTGCCGGTGCCGCCGCCCATACCGGCGGTGATAAAGACCATCTGCGCGCCCTTGAGCGCGTTGGCGATCTCATCCTTGCTTTCCTCGGCGGCGCGCTGGCCGACCTCGGGGTCTGCACCGGCGCCGCGGCCCTTGGTCAGCTTGGCGCCCAGCTGAACTTTCTGGGTCGCCTTGGAGTTGATCAGAGCCTGCTGGTCGGTGTTCATGGCGACGAACTCGACCCCGGAAAGGCCGGCCTCCACCATGCGGTTGACAGCGTTGCCGCCGCCGCCGCCGACACCGATCACCTTAATGTTTGTAACATTCTGCATCTCTTCATCGAGAACGAACGCCATGAGTGTATCCCCCTAATTGTATTGGATTTGGCCGGACTGAAGGGCATGTATGGGCACACGAGTCCGTGGATAATACATATAACTGATTATAAGAATACCAAATTCGGGCGGCAATTTCAATACCCGAACGCCAAAATGCCGCAAAAGAGACGCCAACATTGGCAAACCTGCCACATTCCCGCGCCGGATTTTGGTGCAGGTGGGCAATTTGTCACAAGCAGCGTCTCTTTTTGCAAATTTTGGAATCACGCAGGCCGGCAGGCGGCCCCCAGCGAGGCCAGCTCCGCAGGCAGCGACTGGTAGCCGCGGCGGATGTGCCCTTCGTCCAGCACGCAGGTCTTGCCCTGGGCGGCCAGCGCGGCCACCACCAGCGCAGCGCCCCCGCGCAGGTCGGGCGCCGTGACCACCGTGCCGCACAGCGCCGCGCCGCCGTCGATGGCAAGCTCCCGCCCGTTGGCCCGCACCCCCGCGCCCAGCGCCGCAAAGCCCGCCGCGCAGGCAAAGCGGTTCTGGAACAGGCCGTCGTAGATGCGGCTGGGACCGTCGGCGGTCAGCAGCACGGCGGCGGCCAGGGGCGCCGCGTCGGTGGCAAAGCCCGGCCAGGCCGCGGCAAACAGCTCCTGCCCGCCTTTCAGCGGCGTGCGGGCGTCCCGGCAGATGCGTACGGCGTTGGGCCCGGCATGCACCTCGCAGCCGGCGGCGCGCAGGAAATCCAGGAAGGTGGCAAAGGTGGAGGGGCGGCAGCGGCGGATGGTGACGTCCCCGCCCGCAGCCGCCACCGCGGCCGCGTAGGTCGTGGCCGAGATCCGGTCCGGCAGCGGCGTGTAGGCGCAGCCGTCCAGCCCCCCGGCGCGGCCCCGGATGACGACGACCGGCGTGCCCGCCCCGGTGATGCGCGCCCCGCAGGCCGTCAGGAACCCGGCCAGGTCCTCCACCTCCGGCTCGCAGGCCGCGCCGCGCAGCACAGTGGTGCCCTCGGCGCAGCTGGCCGCCATCAAAAGCGTCTCGGTGGCGCCCACGCTGGGCAGCCGCAGCGTAAAGTCCGTCCCGTGCAGCCGCCCGGCCCGGCGCAGCACCACCGCGTCGGCGGCAAACTCGATCTGCGCCCCCATGGCGGCCAGCCCGTCCAGATGGATATCCACCGGGCGGGGGCCCAGCCGGCAGCCGCCCGGCATGGGCAGGCGCACCTGGCCAGCGCGCACCAGCAGCGGCGCCAGATAAAACACCGAACTGCGCATGGCCCCCGCCAGATGCGGCGGAATATCGCCGCCCAGCAGCGGGACCGGCGCGGTCAGCACGTCGCGCCCGCAGCGCGCGGCCTTTGCCCCCACCGCCGTCAGCAGCGCAAGGCTGGTATCCACGTCGGTCAGCCGGGGCACGCCGCGCAGCCGGCAGGGCGCCCCGCACAAAAGCGTCGCCGCAAGCAGCGGCAGCACGCTGTTTTTTGCCGCAGGCGGCGCAATGCTGCCCGCCAGTGTGCGTCCGCCACGCACCTCAATGATCTCCATTGCCGCACCGCCTCCCTTGTTTCCTGTCAACCCCTCGCCCGCCATACCCTCAACATTCCACTATATGCCGCATTATGCCTGTTTCGGCACCGTTTTGGCCGCGGGAAACGCGGCTTTTTGTGTCGATGCCCGGCCGCCGCCCTTACAGCAGCAGCGGCTGCAGCTGGATGCCCTGCAGCGCGCAGTCCAGCGCGTCGGGGATCAGCGTCATATCGCTTTTCAGGCTGTTGGGCTTGTGGATGCTGTCGTCCTGGCCAAAGGGCACAAAATAAAAATGTTTGCGCTGCAAAAGCGCCGCCAGATGCGCCGCGCTGGCGCCCAGCCCGTCGTTGGTGGACGGCGCCACCACAATGGGCAGGCCGCCCCGCAGCATGCTTTTGACCGCCATGGTCACCGGCGTATCGCTCAGCCCCAGCGCCAGCCGGGCCAGCGTGGCGCCGGTGCAGGGCGCGACGATCACCGCCCGGGCCAGGTGCTCGGGCCCCAGCGGCTCCACCTGCTGGATGGTGGTCAGCGGCTGCCGCCCCGTCAGCTCGGCCAGGCGCCGCCGCCATTGCGCGGCCGTGCCAAAGCGGGTGTCCGTCTCGGCGGCAGCCCGGCTGAGCACCGGCTGCACCTGCCAGCCGCGGCGGATCAGCGCGTCGATCTGGGGCATCACCGCCCCAAAGGTGCAAAAACTGCCGCACAGGGCAAACACAACGGTGCGCGGCAGGTCAATGCGCTGGTTCATGGCAGTTTCCCCCTTTCCTGCAGGATGGTCAGCACGGTGTCGGCCACCAGCTCGCCGGCCGTCTGCGGCGCGCAGCGGGCCGGCAGGCTGAGGGCGTGTTCGGTGCGGACGCCGAGATCTTTTGCCGCCGCAAAATCGGTCCCGCCGGGGCTGCTGGCCAAGTCGATCACCAGCGCCCCCGCCGGCAGGCAGGCCAGCTCGGTCCGGGTCAGCACCGGCGCAGGGATGGTGTTGACGACGGCGTCAAACCCGGGCAGCAGCCGCGGCAGCTGGTCCAGCGCCGCGGCGCGGCAGCCGGCGCAGCGGGCGTTGGCCCGCTGTTCCGGGCTGCGCGCTGCCACCGTGACCCAGGCCCCCAGCGCCGCAAGCCGCCGGGCCACCGCCCGCCCCACCCGGCCGTATCCCAGGACCAAAATGGGGCTTTGCCACAGCGTCCTGTCCCGCAGCTGCATCAGCAGGCACAGGCAGCCCTCAGCGGTGGGCACCGCGTTCAGGCTGGCCAGCTCCGGCCGGCGGAAGTAGTCCTCCAGCTCCAGCCCGGCCGCCCGGGCCGCCGCCTGCACGTCCGGTCCGACCCGGCCTCCCAGCGCCAGCGCGCCGGGACGCGCGGCGGCAAACACGGCCGCCAGTTCCGGCGTTACGGCGTCCGACGGCATGGGGAGCAAAAGGTACGCCGCTTTCCCCGCCCCTTCCGGCCCCAGCACGGTATATCCGGCGCGGCGCAGCGCCCGGGCCGCCGCCTGCTGGCGCGCGTCGCCGCCAATGACACAGAATGTTTTTTGCATGCTCTCACCCCCGGTATGTATCCCATGCTATGCCGCCGGCGGGGTTGCGGTGCACGCAAAAAAGCCGCCCTTTGGCAAAGGCGGAGCGCACGGGGGTCCCCATGCCCGCTTTGCCAAAGGGCGGCATATCCCTGCGGGAAATTGCGTCCCGCTCTGTCTCAGTAAATTTCCAGCGCGTCGCTCTCGTTGCGCAGCACCGTCAGCGGATCGACCGCCACGCCGCCGACGCGGACTTCCAGGATGGTGGCGTTGACCGTAGTGCCGATGGTCTGCCCCTGCGTCACGGTATCGCCCGCTTCCACCCCGACGGAGCCAAGGCCGTAGAAGATGCTCTTGACGCCGGCCCCGTGCTCGATGACGATGGTGTTGCCCGCGGCTCCGCCCAGGTTTTCGGCCAGCAGCACCCGCCCGTTGGCCGGGCTGATCAGCTCGTCGCCCCACCGGGTGGAGACCACGGTGTTTTCCGCCACGCGGGCGGTGCTGTTGTCGATGTTGGCCAGCCGCTCGCTGCTGGTGCGGCCCACATATTCCGGCGCGCCGTAAGCCAGCAGCACTTCCATGCTGCGCAGCGAAGGCTGCACAAAGCCGCTGCCCGCCCAGTAGATCTCCGGGTCGGCCACATCCAGCACGGCTTCCACCTCGGCCGGGACCTGGTCGGGGCCGAGATAGGGCGAAACGCGGCGGCGCTCGGAGGAGACGTCGCTGTAACCGTAGTCGCCCTGATGGACGGTCAGGTTCAGTTCCTCGGTATACCCGCCGGCCTGCACGGTGATGGACGCCGCGCCGGGGGCGGTATCCAGCGGCACGGCCAGATAGGCCACCCAGGCGCCGCCGCTGCGCACGAACTCGGCGCTGCCCAGCGTGCTTTGCAGCGTGGGGGCCGCGTCCGACTGGGTGCCGCTGACCCGCACCGCCACAACGCTGCCCTGGTCCACATTGCGGCTGCTGACCCGCACGGTGGGCCGGATGGCCACGGTGAACCGGAACAGATAGGTCTGCTGCCCGGTGACCATCGCCGTCTGGCTGGCGCCCTCGCTGCGGCCGACCGTCAGCTCGGCGGTGTACTCGCCGTTCTCAAAGGAGAAATTGCGGTAGGACAGCAGCGACCCGCTGAACACCTGCTCGCCGTCCGCGTCGGTGATGGTCAGCTGCGTCTCGAAACCGGAAGGCGACACGTTCAGCGACGGCGCGACGGAATCCACCGGCTCGGCCAGCGCCGCCGGTTCGTCCAGCAGCGTCTCGCTGTACGTGCGCTTGATCTGGTTGCCCACCACCGGGACCTGCCAGTCATAGGAGGCGGTCTCCAGCGTCTGGCCGTCAAACGAGACCTCGATCTCCGGGATCGCATCCTCCGTGGCCTGGCTGTACAGCCAGGCCAGGCCGACGCCGGCGATCACGGCAATGATCACGGCCACCAGCAGCAGCCATTTCAGCACGCCGGTCAGCAGGTTCATGCCCCATGCCCCGGCACGGGCGGCCAGAGAGGTCTCCTCCGGCTCGTCGGCATCGTCCGGTTCCTCCCGGGCCGGCTCCGGCTCGGGCGTTTCCTCCGGCGGCGGAGCGCTTTCCGCGGCCGCCTCCAGAATCTGCTGGATCGACATCTGCGCCGTTCGGCTGATCTCGGCGCGGCGGGCCTGCTCGGCCTCGTCCGGCTCCTGTTCTTCCTCCGCGTCCACCGGCCAGGCGGGCGGGGTCTCCGGCGGAGCCACCGGGCGGATCGCCTGGGGCACCGCCGCGGTAGGCGCCTGCGGGGCGGGCTGCAGTTCGGCCGGCTGTGCCTCCGGCGCTTCCTCAGCTTGCCGCGGCGCGGCGGGCGCCGCGTTTTTGCGCGCGGCCTTGCGACGCCGCCGGCGCCGGCGGCGGCCCGATTTGGACGGCGTCTGGCCGCCCTGCGCCGGCTCCGCGCCGGATGCTTCGGCAGCGGCGGGCGCGGCCGGGGCCGCCTCCTCTGCCGGGGCGATCCCGGCTTTCGGTTCCGTCGTCTGCTTTTCCTCGTTCATACGTTCTCCACCATATTGTTCCATTGCTGATACGCTCTCACATGTTCTCTCTATATTGCAGTCCGCTCTGCCCTGCGATCACTTTGGCAGGGTCGGCCGATTTGTTGCCGATGCGGATCTCGTATTCCAGATTGGCGTCGGCCCCAAAAGCGCCCACCGCGTCGCCGGCGGCGACAGTCTGCCCGCGCTGGGCCGTGACCTGCCCCAGGCCGAACAGGTAGCTCTTGACGCCGCAGCCGTGGTCGATGACCACCGTGCCGCCGGTCAGCGCCAGGTTGCCCGCATAGACCACCACGCCTGCCTGGGGGCTGGTCACGGCGGTCCCCTCGGGCGCGGCGTAAGTCAGGCTGGTGGCCTGGCCGCTGCGCTCGCCGTTGACCATATATACGCTGCCGTATTCGATCAGAACGCTGCCCGTGCAGGGCGCCTGGAAAGCGCCCGACCAGAGCTTGCCTTCCTCCGACGACTCATACAGCGGCCAGATGGCGTTGCGGTATTCCTCGTTGGCGCCGGCGGGCGCAGGCTCGGAAGGTTCGGCCGTCACGGTGCCGTACTGGGTCTGGCTGACCGAGAGCGTCACGTCCATCTCGGCGTCGCCGCAGGTGATGTGGATGGTATGTTCGCCGCCCTCGCAGTTGTAGGGCACGGCGATGTATCCCATCCAGCCGCCTGACGTCTGCCGGAACCAGATGGTTCCCAGGTCGGTCTCGGCCTGAGGCTTGCCGTCCCCCAGGATGCCGGTCAGCGACAGGGCGACGATCTCGCCCTGGGACGCCCGCGTCTTGCTGAGCTCCACATCCGGCTGGAAGCTGACGTTGAACCGGGCCTGGTACAAATACCATCCCAGCGGCCGGGCCGGCTTGTCCTCGCTGAGCTGATGCAGCGTCAGGTCCAGCCGGTACTGGCCGTTTTGGGTATAGGTATAGCCGGCGTAATCGGCCGCGTTACCCTGGAACGCCACCGTACCGTCGGGGGCGGTCAGCGTCATGTCGGCCTGGCTGATCCAGTCCGGCAGGACAAGTTCGGGGCGTTCGTTGCCAAAATCGCCCAGGTCCTGCACCGACAGGTTGGCCGGCTGATAATAATTTTTGTAAAAGATACCGCCAAAGATCGGCACGTCCCACTCATAGCCGGCATTTTCCAGCGTCACGCCGCCAAAGGCGGCCGTCTCGGCGGGAAGGTCCTCCTCACTGATGGAGGCAAAGACCACGCCGACGGCGCCGCCCAGCAGCACAGCAACAAACAGCACGACCATCAACA
>DWVD01000052.1 GCA_019120395.1 Candidatus Gemmiger faecigallinarum | reverse complement strand
ATGCAGCAGGCCGCCCGTATCTCGGACAAGACCGCCTTCTTCCTGCTGGGCGAGCTGGTGGAGATGGGCCCCACCGAGCGCCTGTTCGCCACCCCGTCCGACAAGCGCACCGAGGATTACATCTCCGGCCGCTTTGGCTGATTCGGATACTTATTTTACATAAGGAGGATTCATCCTATGGGATACAGCAGCCGCAAAGAGTATGACGCCGCCCTGCTGGAGCTGGATACCATGCTGGCCCGGATGGGCCACGCCGCAGGCAACGCCATCGGCAGCGCGCTGGAGGCGCTGCGCACCGGCAACAAGGAGCTGGCCCGCACCATCATCGCCGGCGACACCGAGATCGACAACCTGGAGCGGGAGGTGGAGCACCGCTGCCTGACGCTGATCCTGCGCCAGCAGCCGGTCGCCACCGACCTGCGCAAGGTCTCCACCGCGCTGAAGATGGTCACCGACATTGAGCGCATCGCCGACCAGGCCGCCGACATTGCCGAGATCGTGCTGCACCTGCAGCTGGACCGCGCCGCCACCGTGGGCGTCATGGAGGACATCTACGAGATGGGCGACCTGGTCCACCACATGGTCAAGGACGCTGTGGGCGCCTACGTCCAGGTGGACCTGGACATGGCCGCCAAGGTCATCCGCCGGGACGACAGGGCCGACGCATCCTTCAACCGCATCAGCGGCGAGATCGCCAACTACATCGCCGCCCATCCCAACGACGCCAACACCGCGCTGGACCTGTTCATGATCACCAAGTACCTGGAGCGCTTCGGCGACCATGCGGTGAACATTGCCGAGTGGGTCGAGTTCCTCAAGACCGGCATGCACAAGTCCGCCCAGATCGTGTAAACGCAAAGGCCGCCGCAGGCCCGGCCGGCAGCGGATGAAAAAGGCATGGGTACGGCGGGGAGCGCCCCGCACGCCCATGCTGCGGCGCAGCCCTGTGTCGGCTTTTGGACGGCGCCGCGCTCTCTCTGCCATCCTCTTATTTTCCAGATACCGCTTTCGGGGCGTCCGGTTTTTTGCCGGGCGCCCCGAAAGTTTGTGCCGCCCTGCCGGGCGGTTGTGCAAACGGGGCGGATGTGGTATAATCGGCAATACAAAAACAGATACGCTCTTTTGTTGTTCAAGCCGCAGGGACGGCCGCGCAAAGCCCCGTTTGGGGCCGCCGGCCGCCCGCCGGAGAAGCAGGGTGGAATCCCCTCACAGTCCCGCTACTGTCACAGTCAGATCGCCGGGCGGCTTGAAGGTACGTCTCCACGAGCGATGGGGAAGGGTACGTGCAGCATGGAATTTCCCGCCGGAGGGGCGGGCGCGCGGGGGCGGCCCCGGCGCGCCGCGCCGTTTTTCACCGGCAGGTTTGCCGCGCCCTTTTGCCTGCGCAAAGGGGCGCGGCTGTTTTTGTGATCCCATTTCTGTCATCCCGGCTCCGGCCGGGGAAAGGAGCGCATTGTTATGGAAAATCAGCAAACCCGTCAGCCTGGCCGCAAAAAGATTCTGCTCGGCGCAGCCGCCCTGATCGCGGCGGCAGCCCTGCTGCTTGTGGTCTACTTTGTCGCCCGCCCGCAGGGCGGCGCGGGTGACAAGACCATCACGGTCCAGGTGGTCCTGCTGGACGGCAGCGACACGACCACCACCATCACCACCCTGGAGGAGTACCTGCGCGGCGCCCTGGAGCAGGAAGGCATGATCGAGGGCGAGGAGAGCGAGTACGGCCTGTTTGTCACCACGGTCAACGGCGTGACCGCCGATGAAAACGCCGAACAGTGGTGGTGCTTTACCAAGGGCGGCGAGTCGCTGGCCACCGGCGTGGACAGCACCCCCATTGCCGACGGCGACGCCTTTGAGATCACCCTGACCGAGGGATACTGAGAATGCGGCGGCCGACCACCCGCGAGATGGTGCTGGCGGGCCTGATGGGAGCGCTGCTGGTGGTGCTGAAAGAGTCGCTGGCGGTGCTGCCGGGCGAACCGGTCACCCCGCTGATCCTGCTGTATACGCTGGAGCTTCCCGCCGCCGCGCCCTGGGCCATCGCCGTGTTTGTGGTGCTGCAGTTTGTGCTGTACGGGTTTGGCATGTGGAGCTGGATGTACCTGTATGTCTGGTTTTTGCTGTACTGGATCGTCCGGCGGCTGCGGCAGATGGACTCGGCGCTGGGCTGGGCGGTGGTCAGCGGCGCGTACGGCCTGGCGTTCGGCGCGCTGTGCACGCCGGTCTATCTGGTGACGATGGGCCCCATCTCGGCGTTTGCCTGGTGGGTGGCCGGCCTGCCCACCGATCTGGTCCACTGCGCCGGAAATTTTGCCATCACGCTGCTGACCTACCGGCCGCTGCGCCGCGCGCTGCGTGCCATCGGCAGCCGGCTGTAACAACAGAGGCAAAAAGCAGGCGCGCAGCCCCGGCGGGGCGCTGCGCGCCTGCTTTTTGCGGGCAGCTTCACAACCGCAGCAATGTGTCCATTGAGCCGCGGGGACGGCTGTATTATAATATCAGTCAGAAGAGCCGCCCGGACACGGCGGCCCCGAACCATTGCAAAGGAAAGGATCACCATGCACGACCAGACCACAACGCCGACGCCCAACATCCTGCTGCTGAGCTGCGGCACAGGCGAGGGGCACAACAGCGCGGCCCGCGCCATCGCCGAGGCGCTGGAACAGCGGGGCGCAGCCTGCACGCTGGCCGACCCGCTGGCGCTGCATGGCCGCAGGACCGGCGCCTGGGTGGCGGGCGCCTACACCCGCATGATCCAGAAGGCGCCCGGGGCGTTCAACCTGCTTTACAAGGCGGGGGATCTGGTCAGCAGCGAGCGCCGTTCCTCGCCGGTCTATTATGCCAACTCGCTGGGCGCGCGGGACCTGGCGGCCTATGTGGAGCAGAACCGCTTCACCGCCGTGGTGTGCACCCACCTGTTTGCCATGGAGACGATGACCGCCGCGCGCAGGGAGGGGCTGTGCCGCCTGCCCTGCTACGGCGTGCTGACCGATTATACCTGCATCCCCTTTACCGAGGAGACCCGCCTGGACGGGTATTTTATCCCGCACCGGGACCTGATCGGCGAACTGACCGGCAAGGGGATGGCGCGGGAACGACTGTTCGCCACCGGCATCCCGGTGCGGCGCAGGTTCCGCCGCCCCATCACTCGGCAGCAGGCCCGTGAGGCGCTGGGCATCCCGCAGCAGCAGACGGTTTTCCTTGTCATGGGCGGCAGCGCCGGCTGCGGGCATATCCCCGCGCTGTGCAGCGAGCTGGAAAAGCAGCCGGGCGACTGGAACGCCTTTGTCTTTGTCGGGCGCAACCGGGAACTGCAGCAGACGCTGGAACAGCAGGCGGGCACGGGCCGCGTCCGGGCGGTGCCGTATACCGGGCAGGTGGACCTGTACATGCGGGCGGCCGACGCGCTGATCACCAAGCCGGGCGGGCTGACCAGCACCGAGGCCGCGGTGGCCAACGTGCCGCTGGTACACCTGCTGGCCTACTCGGCCTGCGAGGAAAAAAATGTGGAATTCTTTTCTGCGCGGGGGATGAGCGTCCGCGCCGCCGACGGCTGCCAGGCCGCCGCGGAAGCCTGGCGGCTGGCCCGGGACCCGCAGGCCGCCCAGGCGATGCGCCGGGCGCAGCAGGCGGGCGTGAACCCGGACGCGGCGGAGGAGATCGCAGAAAGGGTGTTGAAGGCGGAATGATGATGCGAGAAGAGTATCTGCCCTGGCTGTTCTGGGCCGGGGCGGGGTTCCTGCTGGGCGGGGTCATGTTCTGCGACATTCTGCCCCGGCGGCTGGCCGGGCGGGACATCCGGCAGGACAGCGACGACCACAACCCGGGCGCGGCCAACGTGTTTTTGCTGTGCGGCGTGCCGATGGGCCTGCTGTGCCTGGCGCTGGATCTGCTGAAAGGGTTCCTGCCGGTCTGGCTGGCCAAATCGTCGCTGGACGTCCGCTCGCTGCTGTTTGCCGGGGTCATCGCCGCGCCGGTGCTGGGCCACGGGCTGGGGGTGCTCAACCACTTCCACGGCGGCAAATGCATTGCAACTTCCTTTGGCGTGTTGGCGGCGCTGATCCCCGAAAGCTGGATCGTGCTGGTCCTGGCGGCGTTGTACATCTTCTTTTCCACGGTGGTCCGGGTGCGGCCCATGCGGGTGCGCAGCATGCTGGTGTTTGCGCTGTTCGGGCTTTCGTCGGTATGGCTGCTGACGTCGGCGGGCAAAGATTCGCTGGCGCTGGGCTGCCTGGCGGTCTCGGCCATTGCCATGCTGCGCCACCGGGAACGCAAGGAACGCCCCGCGCGGCAGCGCACGGCAGAGCTGTAAACGCGCCACGGGGATCCCCCCCGGGAAATGATCTGACAAAAAGACCCGGCGGCGGGCTTACGCCCGCCGCCGGGTCTTTCAGTTTTGGAAAAGCGCAGGGGTTCAGCCGGCCACAGTCACGCTGGTGATGTGGGGGTTGGCGCCCTCGTACCAGTACAGGAAGCCCTGGCAGTCGATGGTCTGGCCGACTTCCAGGTTCTTGACGGCGTTGTACACGTCGGTGGTGTTGTCGCACAGGTAGCTCTCCACCACAAAGGTGTAGGTCTGGTCATTGTAGGAAACGTTGAAGTACAGGTCGTCGCCGTCGGAGCCGGAGCCGTCGTAATTGTACAGGAAGGCATACTCGGCGTCGTCGCCCTCAATGGTGCTGGGGGCCACGGTCAGGCCGGTAAAGCTGACAAACTCGTTCTGGTGGGCGGCCAGCTCGTCGGTGCCCAGCAGCTCGGTCATGTCGGCAGGCTCGGCGATAAAGGTGTCGCCGCCCTCAACAAAAGTGAAGCTGCCGTCCATGATCTCGACTTCGCCGGACCACTCGCTCTTGTAGCCGGTCACGCGGATGAGGGTGCCGGGGGTCAGCTTGTCGTAGTCCTCCTCGCTGCAGGCCATGTCGTAGGCAAAGTAGGCGCCGTCCTGATCCTGCAGGTAAACGGTGGCGGTCTGCTGCTCGGCGTAGTAAGCCTGCTTGGCCTGGACGTAGGCCTCGATGGTGACCTCGGTGTCCAGGTCGGCGGCCATGTACTCGTCGTAGCTCAGCACAGCGGCGTCGCCGGTCTCGGCGGTGCTGTCGGCGGCAGAGGTTTCGTCGCTGGAAGCCTCGCTGGAGGTGCTCTCGGAGGAGACGGCGGAGGAACTCTCGTCCACGGTGCTCTCGCTGGAGGAGGCGCCGCCGGCGCAGGCGGTCAGGGCGCCGGCCAGGCACAGCGCCAGCGCGGCAGAAACAAACTTCTTCATGGGTAATTTCTCCTTTGTATGTACATCGTGGGGCGGCGGGACGGCCGGCCCGGCGGCAGGTCTGTGCCGGCGGCAGCCGGGGCCGCGGCGCCCGGTTGGGGATGGACATACTTATTATACCGTCAATCGCCCAAAAATCAACCGCCCGGCGGCCTAAGCGGGAATTTCGTTACCAAATTGGAAAGAATTCGCGCGCGGCAAAAACGCTGTGCAGCCGCCGCCCCGCAGGGGGACGCCGGCCGGCGATACAACATGGATACGCTTGTAAAATAATTGCATCATCGACAAAAAGCGGCGCGCATGTGATACAATCGACCCATAAGGCACGGGAGGAGGAAACGGATGAAGCGCAGACATGGGGCAGGGCGGCTGGCGGCCGCGGTACTGTCGGCGATAATGCTGGCGGCGGTATTGGCCGCGCCCGGCTATGCGGCCGCCACCAAAGAGGATCTGGAACAGAACGTGGACCAGGCCAGGCAGGAATACGGAGCTGCGCAGGACGAGTTGGACCAGATGGAGCAGGACAGGGACGAGACCCAGGGCCGGATCGACGAGCTGGGCGGCAAGATCAGCCAGGTCAAGGCGCAGGCGGGCCAGGTGCAGGCCAGCCTGGACCAGACCCGCACCCGGCTGGCCGAGGCGCAGCAGCAGCTTGCGGAGGCCGAAGCGGACCTGGCCGCCAAGCAGGAAGAGCATGACCGCACCTGGGAGGACACCAAGGGCCTGATGAACGCCATGCAGCAGATGCATGACGGCGGCG
>DWVD01000051.1 GCA_019120395.1 Candidatus Gemmiger faecigallinarum | reverse complement strand
CTTACCCCGGCCCGTCCATCATCATCGGCTACGCCCCCTGCGAGCTGCACGGCGTCAAGGGCGGCATGACCAACTGCCAGAACGAGATGAAGAAGGCAGTCGAGTCCGGCTACTGGAACCTGTTCACCTTCAACCCGGCGCTCAAGGCCCAGGGCAAGAACCCCTTCACCCTGACCTCCAAGGCCGGCGACATGAGCAAGTACCAGGACTTCCTGTCCAACGAGACCCGTTACAGCCGCCTGAGCCGCGCCTTCCCGGAGCGTGCCAAGGAGCTGTTCGCCAAGAACCAGGAGGCCGCCGAGGCCCGCTACGAGCATCTGACTCGCCTGGTGGAGCTGTACAAGTAATTTGCGCAGCGCCCGCCTCGGCAGCATGATGCCGCGGTAATACGCAAAAAAACTCCCCCGCATCCGACCGGATGCGGGGGAGTTTTTTGCTGTGCGGCAGCGCATGCCGCGCATTTTCTGTTATGCGGGAATTGCCGGGGCCTTACTTTTTGCTGGGGACCAGCAACGCTTTGCCGCCCATATAGGGGCGCAGCACCTCGGGGATGGTGACGGTGCCGTCGGCCTGCAGGTGGTTTTCCAGGAAGGCGATCAGCATACGGGGCGGGGCCACGCAGGTGTTGTTCAGGGTGTGGGCAAACTGGGTCTTGCCGTTCTCGTCCTTGTAGCGGATGCGCAGGCGGCGGGCCTGGGCGTCGCCCAGGTTGGAGCAGCTGCACACCTCAAAGTATTTCTGCTGGCGGGGGCTCCAGGCCTCGATGTCGCAGCTCTTGACTTTCAGGTCGGCCAGGTCGCCGGAGCAGCAGTCCAGCTGGCGGACCGGGATCTCCAGCGAGCGGAACAGCTCCACCGAATTATGCCACAGCTTGTCGTACCAGTTCATGCTGTCCTCCGGCTTGCAGACGACGATCATCTCCTGCTTTTCGAACTGGTGGATGCGGTAGACGCCGCGCTCCTCGATGCCGTGGGCGCCCTTCTCCTTGCGGAAGCAGGGCGAGTAGCTGGTCAGCGTCAGCGGCAGCTTGGCGCCGTCCAGCGTCTGGTCGATGAAGCGGCCGATCATGCTGTGCTCGGAGGTACCGATCAGGTACAGGTCCTCGCCCTCGATCTTGTACATCATGGCGTCCATCTCGGGGAAGGACATGACGCCCTGCACCACGTTGCCGTGGATCATAAAGGGCGGGATCACATAGGTAAAGCCCTTGTCGATCATAAAATCGCGGGCATAGGCCAGCACGGCTTCGTGCAGGCGGGCGATGTCGCCCAGCAGGTAGTAGAAGCCGTTGCCCGCCACGCGGCCGGCGGCGTCCAGGTCGATGCCGTCAAAGCTCTCCATGATGTCCACATGGTAGGGGATGGGATAGTCGGGCACCACCGGCTCGCCGAAGCGCTGAACCTCGACGTTATGGCTGTCGTCGGGACCGATGGGCACGCTGGGGTCGATCATCTGGGGGATCTGATACATGATCTCCTGGATGCGGGCCTTCAATTCATCCTGGCGGGTCTCCAGCTCCTTCAGCCGGTCGGCCTGGGCGGTGACCTGCTTTTTGACCTCCTCGGCCTCGGCAGCCTTGGACGGGTCTTTCTTGGCCTGACCCATCAGCGCGCCGATCTGCTTGGACAGCTTGTTGCGGTTGGCGCGCAGGCTGTCGCCCTCGCCGATGACGGCGCGGTACTCGGCGTCCAGCGCGATGACCTCGTCCACCAGCGGCAGCTTGGCGTCTTGGAATTTCTTTTTGATGTTCTCCTTGACCTCGTCGGGATGCTCCCGGACAAAACGAATATCCAGCATGGTTTTCCCACTCCTTGTTGTATGGTTTGGGGCGGGCCTTCCGGTTTTCAGTCAGAAAGCCTGCCTTCAGGATCGTTGGTCCTTTGGTCAGCTTTTTACACTAAAAGAATACGCTATTTTTGTACGGTTTGTCAATCAAAATGTTCGGCAGAGCCGCCCTCCCCGTCGCCGGCCGTCTCCGGGTCGTACTGGCCCAGCAGCTCGGCATAGCGGGAAAGCTGCGCGTCGGAGTAAAAGTCGATCTGCAGGCTGCCCTTGCCGTCCCTGTACTGGATGCGCACCTCGCTGCCGGTCACATCCTTCAGCGCGGCTTCCAGTTCCACGGCGATCTTGGGCCGGGTAAAGGCGTCCTCCGCCTTTGGCGGCCGGGGGGGCTTGTTCAGCTTGCGGCAGAGCGCCTCGGCCTGGCGGACGTTCATGCCCTTGGCCTCGATCTGCTGCGCGGCGGCCTCCATCAGCTGGCGGTCGTTCAACCCCAAAAGCGCCTTGGCGTGGCCGGCGGTCAGCCTGCCGGTGCGCACCTGCTCGCGCACCGGGTCGGGCAGGGCCAGCAGACGCAAAGTGTTTGCCAGCGCGCTGCGGCTTTTGCCCAGACGCTTGGCGGCGGATTCCTGGGTCAGGCCGTACTTGTCGATCAGCTGCTGGCAGCCCTCGGCCTCCTCGATGGGGTCCAGGTCCTCCCGCTGCAGGTTTTCGATCAGCGCCAGCGCGGCGGCCTGCTCGTCGGTGACTTCCTTGACCAGCACCGGAACCTCGTCCAGGCCGGCCATGCGGGCGGCGCGCCAGCGGCGCTCGCCGGCAATGATGATATAGCCCGGCCCCGCCTTTTTGGGGCGCACCGCGATGGGCTGCAGCAGGCCGTTTTCGGCGATGCTGGCCGAAAGCTCGGCCAGGGCGGTTTCGTCAAAGGTTTTGCGGGGCTGGTCGGGGTCGGGCTCGATCTCCCGCACCGGCAGACTGGTCACGGTGGAATCCTCGCCGGCGGCAGCGGGCACGTCGGCAAACAGGCTGTCCAGACCGCGGCCCAGGCCGCCTTTTGGTCTTGCCATGGGGAAGTCTCCTTTCCTGTATAATGGGGTCTATCCGGAAAATGGGGGCAGGGCGGTTTTACTCCCGCTCGTTGGCGGCCAAAAATTCCCGGGCCAGGCTCATATAGGCTTCACAGCCTTTGCCGTTTGGCTCGTAGAAGTTGATGGGCATGCCAAAGCTGGGGGCTTCGCTCAGGCGGACGGTGCGTGGGATGACGCTTTTGTACACCTTGTTGCCGTAGTACTTTTTCACCTGGGCCACCACCTGCATGGTCAGGTTGAGCCGTCCCGCGTACATGGTGAACACCACGCCCTCAATGTCCAGGTAGCGGTTGTATTTTTTGCGCACCATCTTCAGGGTGGCCATCAATTCGCTCAGCCCCTCCAGCGCATAGTACTCGCATTGGATGGGAATCAGCACGGTGTCGCAGGCGCACAGGCCGTTGAGCGTCAGCAGGTCCAGCGAAGGGGGACAGTCGATGAAGATATAGTCGTACAAATCGGCGGCGGGGGCAAGGGCCATGCGCAGGCGGTTTTCCCGCCGCGGCATGGACACCAGCTCAATGCCGGCACCCGCCAGCTCGGTGTTGGAGGGCAGCAGGTCGGCGTTGAACTTGGTCTTGACCACCGCTTCCCGCACGTCCGCCTCGCCCAGAAGGCAGGGATACACGCCCGTTTCCAGCGTGTGTTTGGCCACGCCGTAACCCGATGTGGTGTTGCCCTGGGGGTCCAGGTCAACGACCAGGACTTTTTTGCCCAGCGATGCGATGCACGAGGACAGATTGACGACGGTGGTGGTTTTGCCCACGCCGCCTTTCTGGTTTGCCACCGCGATGACTTTGGCCATAAATGCCTGCCCCTCCCCTGTTTTGTTGGTCGCGGCCTGCCCGAGGGCCGTTTTGCCGCTTAATGTTTCCATTATAGCACATCAGGCCCCCAATAAAAAGGCAAGGCGGACAAATTTGGCGTTTTTTCCGGATTTGCCGCTCAAAAATGCCGGATTTTCAATTGACCGGGTCAAAAACGGCTAAAAAGGCGCATCAATCGAAACTTGTTCCACGTGGAACAGGCAAACCCGGCAGCAAAAAATGTTCCACGTGGAACAAGCGGCCGGCGGGGGCGGCGGCCGTTTTGGTCAAAACACCACAAAAGCGCAAGGCGGCCGCAAGAAATTTGTAAGGACTTTTCCGGCGCTTTCTGCTATAATCAAAGAACGCTGCCAGGCGGGGGTTCCCCCTGCCGCGCCCGCGCATCCCTCTGCCCGCGCCCCGTATGGACGGCGTGCCGGGCAGGCAAAGGAGGTTTTCCTGAATATGGCCCAGCCACCCCGATATGGGACCGGCCGGCCGGCAAAACAGACCCGAACACCGGCAGCCGGTCCCCGGCCCCCGGTCATACGGCGCGCCGCCGCAAAGACAGCCTGCAAGGTCCCGCCCGCCGCAGGGCGGAAGGCCGCAGCCCCGGCCGGCGCAGCGCGGAAACTCTCGCCGGCCGCCGGCAAACCGCCGCAGGCGGCGCAGGGACACGCCGCGGCAGGCAGCCGGCCGCTTTTTCATTCCGTTTTTTCTCACGCTGGCCATCTGCCTGCCGCTGGCTTTTCTTTTGGGCAACGGGCTGCATGCCCGCAGCGCGGCGGAGTCCCCGGCAGACCAGGCCGCGCCGGCGGCTTCCCCCACCCCGGCGCCAACGCCCTCCCCTACCCCCGTCACGGTGGATCTTTCCGGGCTGAACAGCAGCAGCGCGATTTTGATACAGCGGGGCGGCGGCGTGCTGGGGCAGCTGCAGGCGGACGAACCGCTTTACCCGGCCTCCATGACCAAGATCATGACGGTGCTGCTGGCGGTGGAAAACCTGACCGATCTGGACGCCCCGGCCACCCTGGACCCGGATATGTTCCAGGAACTGTGGGCGGAAAATGCTTCGATGGCAGGGCTGGCGCCCGGCGAGACGGTGACGGTGCGGGATTTGCTGTACGGGTCTCTGCTGCCCTCCGGCGCCGAGTGCAGCATCGCCATCGCCCAGCTGGTGGACGGCGATGTGCAGACGTTTGCCGACCGGATGAACCGCCGCGCGGCCGAACTGGGAATGACGGGGACCCATTTTGTCAACCCGACCGGCCTGCATGACCCGGAGCATGTCTCCACCGTGCGGGACATTGCGCTGCTGCTGGACGCGGCGCTGCAAAACGAGACGTTCCGCACCGTGTTTACCGCAAAGCAGTATACCACCACCGCCACCGAGGCGCACCCCGACGGCGTGACGCTGACAAACACCATGTTTGCCATGCTGGGGACCGACGCCATCGCCGACATGACGCTTCTGGGCGGCAAGACCGGCTATACCGACGAGGCCGGCCAATGCCTGGCCAGCCTGGCCGAGAAAAACGGGACCGAGTACATCCTTGTCACGGCAGGCGCGCCGGGCAACAACCACGGCGACCTGCTTCAGATCGACGACGAGGTGACGGTATACACCCGCTTGAGCGCGCTGATTCCTTAGACCGAACGGACGCCGCCAGGCCGCGCGCCCTGCCGGAACACAAAAGCACCCGCCTGCCGTACCCCTTTTGCACGGGGACGGCGGGCGGGTGTTTGGTTTGCAGGCCGGGCGGCCGGGCGTGTTACCCCTGACGGGTGATGCTGGCCACGGTGGAATGGTCCTCCTCCCGGCTGCTGTCGCCGGAAAACAGGGCCGGGACCGGGGAGACCGGGCGCAGCGTGCCGGTGGGACGCGGCTTGGTCCCGCGGACGGCGCTGCCGGCCTGGGCGACTGTCTCCAGGACGGGCGGCTGGGGCGCGGGCGGCGGCATGACAGGGGTGTGCGGCGCGCCGCCCCGGGGCGGCGGTTCCGTGTCGGCGCACAGGGCCTGCGCTTCGCCGGCGGGGACGTCCTCGGCTTCCGGCAGCGGGGCAAACGGCGCATCGCTGACCGGCGCGTCCGGAAGGGGGCTTTCCTCCCCCAGCGACGGCTGCGGCAGCGGCAGGCTGGTGTCGGCGCTTTCCACCGGGATGCGCACCACGTATTCCAGGCAGCCGTCCCGCCGGCCGCAGGTGGTGGTGGCGGGGATCCCCTTTTGGGTCATCAGATCCACGGCGTGCTGCAGCGTGTTCACAAACAGGCGCACGTCCTTGACCATAGGGGTGGTTTTGCGGCAGGGCGAAGGTTCGTTTGGGGCGGCGGTGAGCATGGTCTCCACCAGCTTGTCGGCCTCCCGCACGCTCAGACCGTCCCGGGCGATTTTTTCCAGCGCGGCGGTGCGGCGGCTTTCCGGCAGGCGCAGCACCGCGCGGGCATGCCTCTCGGTCAGGTGGTGGGCGGTACAGATCTGCTGCTGTGCCGGCGTCAGCGAGAGCAGGCGCAGTTTGTTGGCCAGCGCCGGCTGGCTCAGCCCCAGACGGCGGGCAGCCTCGGCCTGGGTGCAGCCCCACAGCCGGATCACCTCCCGGATGCCCCGCGCAGTGTCAAAGGGGTCCAGCTGGCTGCGCTGGATGTTCTCCAGCAGCCCCAGGGCGGCGCTTTCGGCGTCGTCCCAGTCGGCCAAAATGGCGGGGACGCGCTCCAGCTTTGCCAGCCTGCAGGCGCGCAGCCGCCTTTCGCCGGCGATCAGCTGGTATCTGCGCAGCCCGATCCGCCGCACGCTGATGGGCTGCAGCAGGCCGTTTTGCAGGATGCTGACCGCCAGCGCGGCGATTTCGGTCTCGTCAAAGGCAGTGCGCGCCTGATAGGGGGACGGTTCGATGGCGTCCACTGGCAGCATCAATACTTTGCCCGGTCTTTGCTTCTCGATCATGTGGCTCTCCCTCCGTTTTGAGGCATCCCGGTCCTGCCGGGGCGGCACAGGGCAGCCTGCGGCAGAAAAACAGGACCTGCGCCGGTTTTGTCCATCCAAAACGCGGCGCAGGTCCTGTTTGCTGCAAGGAAAGCGGCGGGGTATAAAGGGCGAACGGCATCAAAGCAGCAGGCCGCCCGTATGTACCCGCGGGGCCGGTGCATTTGTCAGCCGTCCCGGCCTTTGGCAAAGCCGGCGTTTTCGGCTTTGCCAAAGGCCGGCGCGGTGTGCTGCAATTCCCCCAAAAGGCCGGTGCCGGCCGGGATGCCTGCGCCGCGTTTTTCAACAAGAAAAGCATAGCACAGCCGCGGCGCTGCGGCCAGTAAAATCGTTCGCCTGATTTCGGGGCAAAGAGAGAGCTTTCGGGCGGGTCACAGGGGCTTTTTTGCAATTTTTCCGCCGTTTCTGGGGTATGTGGGCGGAGTCTGCGATATTTTTTTCAAAAAAACCAGGCTGCGGGCGCTGCCGTCCGGCAGCGTAAAGCGCCGGGTCTCTCCCGCTTTGCCGCCCAGCTTTTTCAGCGCGCCGCCGCTGGCCGCCAGCTCCTCGGGGGCGTCGGGACCTTTCATGGCGACAAATACGCCGCCCACTTTTACCAGCGGCAGGCAGTATTCGCAAAGCACCGGCAGCGCCGCCACCGCCCGGGCGCAGGCGACGTCGAACTGTTCCCGCCATTGCTTGCGGGCGGCTTCCTCGGCGCGCTCCTTGGCAAATTCCACGCCGGTCAGGCCCAGTTCGGCGCAAAGATACTTTAAAAAGTCCACCCGCTTGCCGGTGGGCTCCATCAGCGTCAGCTGCAGGTCGGGTTTGAAAATACGGGCCACCACGCCGGGGAACCCGGCTCCGGTGCCCACATCCACCAGCCTGCCGGCAACTTCGGGCTGGGCCGCAAACAGCAGGCTGTCGGCAAAGTGGCGGTCCTCGATGCCGTCCGGGGTGGTGATGGCGGTAAGATTGACCTTTTGGTTATACTCCACCAGCAAGGTGGCGTACCGGTCCAGCAGATCCAGCTGGCTGCCGGTCAACGGGATGTTCCACGTGGAACACTTTTGAGCAAGGCGGGTCTTGTCGATCATGGGAAACCTCCGAGATGATGGCGCCTTTCGGTCCCGAAAGGCGAAAAACACATTCCCGTGCGGCGGCTCTTTTTGCGGGACCGCGCGCTTTCCGGGTCAGCCCTCTCCCCTGCCCGCCTTCAAAAGCGCCAGCGAAAGCTGGGACAGGTCGCTGGGCGATACGCCGGGGATGCGCCCGGCCTGGGCCAGCGTGCGGGGACGGATGCGCGCCAGCTTTTCCCGCGCTTCCAGCGTCAGGGTGGAAAGCGGCGCATAGTCAAAGTCCGGCGGGATGGTCACATTTTCGTGGCGCTGGATCTCTTTGATGACCCGCTGTTCCCGCGCGATGTAGCCGGCGTAGCGGATCTCGGTCTCGATGCGCAGCGCCATGGTGGGGGTGACGCCCTCGCCCCGGCCGATCACTTTGGCGATCATCTCGTACCGGATGCCGGGGCGGCGCAGAAGTTCCTCGGCGGTGCCGCCGCTCTCACCGATGCTGACGTCCTCCCCCGCCGCGGCGCGCAGGTCGGCCAGCTTGACTTTGGTGCGTCCCAGCCGGGCCAGCTCGGCAGATTTGATGTCCCGGTCGCGGCAGAACTGTGCCCAGCGTTCGTCGTCCACCAGGCCGTACTCCCGCCCGATGGGCGTCAGCCGCTCGTCGGCGTTGTCCTGGCGCAGGCTCAGCCGGTACTCGCTGCGGCTGGTCATCATGCGGTAGGGGTCCATCACGCCCTTGGTCACCAGGTCGTCCACCAGCGTGCCCAGGTAGCTGGTGTGGCGGGCCAGCACCAGCTCAGGCTTGCCCAGCGCATGGCGGGCCGCGTTCAGCCCCGCCAGCAGGCCCTGGGCGGCGGCTTCCTCGTAGCCGGATGTGCCGTTGAATTGCCCGGCGCCGTAGACGCCCGCCACCACCTTGCTCTCCAGCGTGGGGTACAGCGTGGTGGGGTCAACGCAGTCGTACTCGATGGCGTAGGCGGGGCGCATGATCTCCAGATGCTCAAACCCGGCGATGGTGTGGTACATGGCGTTCTGCACCGCCTCCGGCAAGCTGGAGGACAGGCCCTGCAAATACATCTCCTCGGTGTCCTCGCCGCAGGGCTCGACGAACACCGGGTGGCGGGCTTTGTCCTGGAAGCGCACCACCTTATCCTCAATCGAGGGGCAGTACCGCGGCCCCACGCCCTGGATCTCGCCGCCGTACAGCGGCGACCGGTCCAGATTGTCCAGGATGACCTTGTGGGTCTCGGGGTTGGTGTAGGTGATGTAGCAGTCGACTTTGTTGTGCATCGGCTGCCGGGTCAGAAAGCTGAAGGGCTGCAAGCTCTCGTCCGGGTCGCCGGGCTGGCGCTCCAGCCTGGAAAAGTCGATGCTCCGCCGGTGGACGCGGGCGGGGGTGCCGGTCTTGAACCGGCGCAGCGAAAAGCCCTTTTCCACCAGGTCCAGGGTCAGGCGGGTGGCGGCGTGCTGGCCGTCGGGGCCGCCGTCGTAGCTGGCCTGCCCCACAAAGATGCGCCCGCCCAGCGTGGTGCCGGTGGCAATGACCACGCACTTGCAGGCGTAAAAGCCGCCCAGGTTGGTGTAGACGCCGGCCACACGGCCGTTTTGCACCTCGATGCCCACGATCTCGGCCTGGTGGATGTCCAGATTCGGGGTCAGCTCCAGCGCGTGCTTCATGTAGATGTGGTAGCGTTTGCGGTCGGTCTGCACCCGCAGGCTGTGCACCGCGGGGCCTTTGCCCCGGTTGAGCATCCGGCTTTGCAGAAAGGTCGCGTCGGCGGCAATGCCCATCAGCCCGCCCAGCGCGTCGATCTCCCGCACCAGATGGCCTTTGGCGGTGCCGCCGATGGAGGGGTTGCAGGGCATGTTGCCGATAAAATCCAGCGTGAGGGTGAACACGGCGGTCTTTGCCCCCAGCACCGCCGCCGCGTGGGCGGCCTCGATGCCGGCGTGGCCCGCGCCGATCACGATCACGTCATAGCTGCCAAGATGGTCGATCAAAATGGTACGTCCTTTCGGGAAAATTAGAAATTCAGGTGTGGCTGCCGGAAACTTCGCGGCAGGCCGCAAAGATTGGGGCAGGATATATGCGGAAATGCACCCTGACGGGTTGTGTAGAGCCTTTGCGTAGGGGACGGTGCTTGCATCGTCCCGTAAACTTAACAACTGGCGCAATGTCCCCCGGCGGGCGAAATCGCCCGCCCTACAAATCACCCGGAAGCGTCTGTCAATTATTTTGCCAGTAACCTGCGGTTAGGCTGCGCGGAAAAATTCCGCTTTTGTGCCGTCCGCACTGGCGGAGGACGGCATGGCAGGCGTTCACGCCCGCCGCAGAACGCGGCAACGGAGGTAAACCTCCCCGGGCCGATGCGAACACCGTCCCCGTACAAGGCTTCACCGGACGGGGGACGCCGACCCTTACTTCCCCACGCAGAAGGTGGAGAACACCTCGTCGATGACAGCCTCGGTCGCGTCCTCGCCGGTCAGGTCGGCCAGCGCCCGCAGTGCGTCCTCGATGCAGACGCCGGCGGCGTCCAGGCCGAAGCCCGCGTCCACCGCGGCGATGGCCTCCCCCACCGCGTCCCGCGCGGCGGTGGCGGCGGCCAGCTGCCGCCGGCTGACCAGCGCCGCGGCGTTCGGGTCCAGGTTCGCGGTACCCAACAGCCCGGCCACCGCGTCGGAAAGAGGCTGCAGGCTGGCGGCGTCTTTGGCGCACAGGCGGATGCAGTGCTTGAAATAAGGGGCCAGCAGGCTCTCGTCAAACAGGCCGGCGTCGTCGGCCAGGTCCTGTTTGTTGAAGATGGCCAGCGCCGGGCGGCCTTCGCACCGGCGGGCAATCTCGACGTCCGCCTCCGTTACCGGGCCGCCGGCGTCGAACACCGCCAGCACCAGCCCGGCTTCCTCCAGCTTTTTCCAGCTGCGGCGGATGCCCTCCGCCTCAATGGCGTCGGCCTCCTCCTCGCCCCGCACGCCGGCGGTGTCGAACAGGTTCAGCCGGATGTCCCCCAGCTGCACCGCCTGCTCCACCACGTCGCGGGTGGTGCCCGCCACCGGCGTCACAATGGCCCGGTCAAACCCGGCCAGCAGGTTGAGCAGCGTGCTTTTGCCCACGTTGGGCCGGCCCAGCAGCACGCAGTCCACGCCGTGGCGCAGCACCGCCCCGGCGTTGTAGCTGCTTACCCAGCCGTCCAGCTTGGCTTTTTGCTGCTGCAGCGCGGCTTTCAGCTCGTCGGGGGCCAGCTCCGGCACGTCCTCCTCCGGGTAGTCGATCCAGGCGGTCAGGTGGGCCGCCAGCGTTTGCAGCTGCCGGCGGATGCCCTCGGCCTCCCTGGCCAGGCGGCCGTCCAGCGCGCTTTTTGCCAGCGCCGCCCCCTGCCGCCCGCCGGCCGAGATGACCTCCATCACCGCCTCGGCCTGGGTCAGGCTCATGCGGCCGTTTTCCAGCGCGCGGCGGGTGAACTCCCCCGGCGCGGCGGGCATGGCCCCGGCCGCGATCAGCGCCTGCTGCAGCCCGTCCGCCATGGCGCTGCCCCCGTGGACCGAAAGCTCCACCACGTCCTCGCCGGTATAGCTGCGGGGCGCGCGGTAGAACAGCGCCACCGTCTCGTCCATCTCCTGCCCGTCCAGCAGATAGTGGCCGAACAGCGCGGTGTAGCCCTTGGCCTCCAGCACCGATTTTTCCTTGTGGATGGGAGCAAACACTTTGGCTGCGATGGAGTAAGCGTCGGGGCCGGACAGGCGGACCACGGCGATGCCGCCCTCCCCCGGCGGCGTGGCCAGCGCGCAGATGGTGCTGCGGTAAAGCATGACGGGACCTCCCCCCTTGGATGTCAGATGCGTTTGACGCATCCAAGCGTATATATACCTATTCTACCACAAAAGACGCATGGCGGTAAAGCAGAGCGCACAGAGGGCCGCGGCCCCGGTATTATTGAATGTACGGAGACTCAAACGGGTCGCCTGTGCATTTTTCTTTTCATATCGACCCCGCGGCCGCCGAAACTAATGGCGGACCAGGCTGACGGCGGCGTTTTTTGCGGTCACAGCAGCTTTGCCGCCGTGCAGAAAAGCCAAAGCCGCCCTGCGCTGCCCGCGGGCGCGGCGGGCAGCAAAACAGCCAGCGGCGCAACAGGCCGCTGGCTGTGAAAAAGACGGGGAGGTCAGTGGGCGCCGCTGCTGAGTTTCCGCTGGGCGCCGCCGCCGGGGCTTGGCAGCGTGACGTGGAACAGATACCAGGCGAACAGCACGCCGCTGACCGCCCAGGTCAGCGGATAGGCCCAGAAAATAACGCCGATGTCGGGGATCAGGCGGACCATGACTGTGATGTAGGCGATGCGCAGCGCGCACCACACCGCCAGCATGATGGCCATGGGCACGATGGGGCGGCCCAGGCCGCGCAGGATGCCGGCGCAGCAGTGGCTGAAAGCCAGCAGGCAGTAAAACAGCGAAGCGGTGCGCGCCTGCCGCACGCCGAAGGCGATGACTTCCGGCTGGTCGTTGAACAGGCCGATCAGCAACGGCGACAGCGCAAAAATGGCGACGCCCACCGCCTCGGCCAGCACAGTGGAAGTCAGCACGCCGAATTTCATACCGCGGCGCACCCGGTCCACCTGCCCGGCACCCACGTTCTGGCTGACAAAGGTGGCCAGCGCCATCGAAAAACAGGTCACAGGCAAAAAGGCAAAGCCCTCCACCTTGCTGTAAGCGCCGCAGCCGGCCATTGCCTGGGAGCCGAAAGCGTTGATGTTCGCCTGGACGATGACATTGGCCAGCGAGATCACCGAGTTCTGCACGCCGGAAGGCAGCCCCTGCGCAACCACCGCCCGCAGGGTGGGGCCGTCAAAACGGATCTGGCGCCAATGCACTGCATAAGCGCCGGTGGAACGGCTCAGCTTGCGGAACGCCAAAAACGCGCTGACGATCTGGCTGAGGATGGTGGCGAAGGCCGCTGAACCCACCCCCATGTGCAGACCCGCCACAAACACCAGGTCCAGCACCACGTTCAAAAGAGAGGCGGTGATCAGGTAGCGCATGGGGCTTTGGCTGTCCCCCACCGACTGCAGGATGCTGGCGCCCACGTTGTACAGCACCACCGCGATGCAGCCCATAAAGTAGACGCGGAAATAGATGATGGAATTGTCGATCACGTTGTCCGGTGTGCCCATCCACTGCAGGATCTGCGGCGTCAGGATCACGCCCACCACCGTCAGCGCCGCGCCGGCCGCAATGCCCAGCGCCACGGTGGTGTGGACCGCTTTCCGCAAAGATTCCTCGTCCCGGGCGCCGAAATAGCGGGCCACCAGCACGCCGGCGCCCAGGCTGACGCCGTTGACAAAGCCGGTGAGCAGAAAGATCAGGCTGCCGGAGGAGCTGACCGCGGCCAGCTCGTTTTCACCCAGGAAATTGCCGACGATCAGCGAGTCCACCGCATTGTACAGCTGCTGGAACAGGTTGCTGAAAAAAATGGGGATGGCAAACGTCAGCATCCCCCGGGCCACGCTGCCGCTTGTCAGCGAAACTTGACCATGAAACACGATACCCTTTCACATCCTTCTTTTTGATGGCGCGCAGAATGCGCGGCAATTCCAGTGTAGCACCCGGAAGCCCCTTGTCAAGAGCCGCCGCGCAAAGTTTTTCGGCATACAGAAAGGCGGCCGCCCCGCAGGGCGGCCGCCTGAAAGGATCTGTCTGCGCCGGGAAGTTTTCAACAAAATTGTGGAAAACTTCCCAGACCGGAAGGCGGAGCAGGCGCAAGGACGCTTTGGTTTTGCCGTGCAGGCGGCAAAGCTCCCCTGCGCGCACTCCGCAAAAAGTCACGCCTGCGCCGTCCGGTAACCGTCCGGGTTTTTGCTCTGCCAGTTCCAGCTGTCGCGGCACATCTCGTCGATGCCGTACTCCGCCTTCCAGCCCAGCTCCCGCTCCGCCTTGGAGGGGTCGGCCCAGCACTCGGCGATATCGCCGGGGCGGCGCGGGTCGATGACGTAGGGCAGCTCGCGGCCGCAAGCCTTGCTGAAAGCGTGGATCACGTCCAGCACGCTGTACCCGTGGCCGGTGCCCAGATTGCAGATGAACAGGCCGGGCTTCTGCTCCAGCTTTTTGATGGCCGCCACGTGGCCGCGGGCCAGGTCCACCACATGGATGTAGTCCCGGACGCCGGTGCCGTCGGGGGTGGGGTAATCGTTGCCGTAAACGTGGACCTTTTCCAGCTTGCCCACCGCCACTTTGGCGATGTAGGGCACCAGGTTGTTGGGGATGCCGTTGGGGTCCTCGCCGATCAGGCCGGAAGGGTGCGCGCCGATGGGGTTAAAGTAGCGCAGCAGCGCCACGTTCAGTTCCGGGTCGGCGTGGCAGCAGTCGGTCAGGATCCGTTCGGTGAACACCTTGGTGGTGCCGTAGGGGTTGGTGGTGGCACCGGTGGGGAAATCCTCGGTGATGGGCACGCTGGCCGGGTCGCCGTAGACGGTGGCCGAGGAGGAGAAGATGAAGTTATGGCAGTTGTGGCGGCGCATCACATCCAGGATGTTCAGCGTGCAGGCTAGGTTGTTGGAGTAATACTCGATGGGCTTGGAGACGCTCTCCCCCACCGCTTTGTAGGCGGCGAACTGGATCACGCAGTCGATGTCCGGGTTGGCGGCAAACAGCGCTTCAACGGCGGCCTTGTCGGTCATGTCGGCTTCGACAAAGCGGAAATCCCTGCCGGTGATGGTCTTGACCCGGCTGAGGGCTTCGGGGCAGGAGTTGTAGAAGTTGTCGGCCACGACAATGTCGTACCCGGCGTTCAAGAGTTCAACGCAGGTGTGGCTGCCGATGTAACCGGCGCCGCCGCTGACCAGAATTGCCATAATGCTTCGCTCCTTTTGTATTTATGTTGCCATTTTTGCAAAGAAGTACCGCAAAAAATCATGCTGCGATGCGCAGCAAACAAATTTTTTGCCTGATTTTTCGTCGGTTTCCTTTGCCTTCTCCAATTTTATTCTACTTCACCGTCCGGCTTTGTAACATGGACGTTTGGATTTTGCGCATATCGGTTTGTTGCGGGCTTCTGGGCGGCGGCCTGACGGGCGCGGCGGGCAAAATCCCGCGGGGTCACGCCGTAGGCCCGTTTGAAGCAGCGGGAAAAATAGGCCCCGTCCCCAAAACCCAGCAGGCCGGCCGTCTCGCCGGGGGTGTAGCCGTTGGCCAAAAGCAGCTTGGCCCGGTCCATTTTCATGGCGGAAAACACTTCCATGGGCCCTTTGCGCAGCCGGGCGCGGAAGGCTTTCTGCAGCCGGGCGCGGGTACAGCCGTTGTCGCGGCAGACTTCCTCCACCGTCAGCTCCCGGTCCAGGCGGTCGGCAAAATAGACCTGGACCATCTCCACCAGCAGCTGCTGGTCGTGATCGACGCGGGCATGGGTGCTGATGCGCCGGGTCCGCCGCCGGTTACGCACCAGGGTGATCAGCAGGATCTCCAGGTAAACGCACAAAAGCTGCCCGGCGGCAAAAGGGGCGTCGGTGCGCAGGCCGGGCGGCGCGCCCGCGGCGGCGGGAACAAAGGTCTCCCGCATGGTGCGCAGAATCTGCTGGATGCAGACCCGTTCGCCCAGGCCGGTGCGCAGCACCCGGCCGCGCAGATCGTCCATCGCCTGCCCCACGCAGACAAAATTCAGCCGCAGGACCTCCGGCGGGACCTCGCCGGTCACCCGCATGGAACAGGTCTCGCCCGGTTCGTGGAACAGCAGCTGGCCGGCGCGCAGCGTCACGGTACGGCCGTCGCACTGTTCCTCCACCGCGCCGCCGGACAGATAAACCATCTGCCAGGTATCGCAGACAGTCTCGGGCAGGGCGTCGCCGGTGCGCCACTCGTCAAAGACGGCGGCGGACACCTGCTCCACCCGCAGGGGAAAGCTTTCGGCAGTGGACATGGGGGCCTCCCTTCCAGTTGCAGCAGGGGCTGGTTCAGGCCGTGGGCCTGGCGGCCACCGCGTCGGCGGGCAGCCGCGCCAGGTCCGCCATCTCGCCGGTGCTGAACATGCCCGCCGGGACCTGGTTCACTTCCGGGAACCGGTCGTCGCCGGCAAAGCCGCTGCACAGGCCAAGCCGGCTGGCGGTCAGCGGCCCAAGCTGCTTTTCCACCCCGCCGTAGACCAGGCTGCCGTTTTCCCCGTAGGTGTCCAGCATGATCTCGTCCGGCCAGGTCTCGGCCACATAGCCGGTCAGCTCGGGGGTCACATAATAGTCGCTGCTGCCCTCGTACAGATCGGGCGCGCCGTACAGATGCAGGATCTCGTGGGCATAGACAGCCGGCGTCTCGAACGCATCGCCCGGGACGTAGGCGTCGGTCTGGTACAGGCAGCTGAATTCGTGGTAATAGCTGGCGCCGTCCTCCAGATAATGCACCATGGTGAAAGAGGAACCGTCCACCGGCAGAAAAATCAGGAACCCGATGCTGGAGGTGCCGTATCGCTCCCGCAGCTCGGCGGTGTCCAGGCTTTCGCACAGGTCGTAGACGGCGGCGTAAAAATCCTCGCTCTCGTCGGAATCGGTGCCGCCGGCAAAGCTGCCGTTGTAGGTGGTGTGCACAAACAGGCCGCTGTCCGGCGTGCCGTCGTCGTAGGCGATGGAAGGGTCCACGCCGTAGCGGGCGCACTCGTCCCCGATCCAGTCCACGGCAAGGGCCAGCGTCTCGCGGCTCTGCTCGATCTCGGTCTCCTCCCAGGCGGCGCCGCCGGCCTCGTCCAGATAGACGCTGACCAGCACGCTGGGCCAGGCCAGCAGGCCGGCGCTGCCGTACAGGCGCTGCGCCTCGGTCAGGGAGCTGCCGCCATACCATTGGCCGAACCAGTCGTCAAACCAGTCCCCGGCCGCGTCGTCCTGCTGCGGCTGAGGCCAGTCCAGCGGGGACCGCCCCGCCGCCGAGGGCGAGGTCAGTTGGATATGCGGCGCGCATCCGGCCAGCGCCAGTGCCACCGCCAGCACCCCGGCGGCAGCCGCCGGGCGGTGAGTATGTTTCATATCAGGGGGCCTTTCCCGCAATGGCGGCGAATGGGAGAGGAAAACGGGGCGTCGGAAAAGGGCGGGTCAGGCCTGCTCCGGCATCCGCAGCGTCGGTCTGCCGTCCTCGCTAGCGTCCAGCGTGACCACGTCGGGGGCCGTGCCCTGGCCCAGCTTGCTTTCGATTAGCGCCTGGGCGATGGGGTCCTCCACCTCCTTGCGGATGGTGCGGCGCAGTTCACGGGCGCCGAACTTGGTGCTGGTCTCGTCCACGATGGCTTTCAGCGCCGCCGGGGTCACCTGCAGCTCGACGCCGTGGGCCTGCAGGCCGGGTTTGTATTCGTCCAGCATCAGGCTGGCGATATTTTCCAGGCCGTCCTGGTTCAGCGGACGGAAGGTGATGATCTCGTCCACGCGGCCAAGGAACTCCGGCCGCAGGAACTCCTGCAGCGCCTTCATGCTCTTGTTGGCGCTGATCTGCTCCGGCGTCTTGTTGAAGCCGGTCTCGCCGGTGCGGTCGGTGCTGCCGGCGTTGGAGGTCATGCAGATGACGGTGTTGGAGAAATCCACCGTGCGGCCCTGGGCGTCGTTGATCTTGCCCTCGTCCAAAATCTGCAAAAGGATGTTCATCACATCGGGGTGGGCTTTCTCGATCTCGTCAAACAGCACCACGCTGTAAGGGTGGCGGCGAACCTTCTCGGTCAGCTGGCCGGCCTCGTCGTAGCCCACGTAGCCCGGGGGCGAACCGATCAGGCGGGAGACCGCATATTTCTCCATATATTCGCTCATGTCGATGGAGATCAGCGGATCCACCGTGTCGAACAGCTGGTTGGCCAGCTGTTTGACCAGCTCGGTCTTGCCCACGCCGGTGGGGCCGACAAAGATAAAGCTGGCGGGGCGGTGCCGGCCGGACAGGTCGGCGCGGGCCCGCTTGACGGCCTGGGCCACCTGGTGAACGGCCTCGTCCTGGCCGATGATGTGGGCTTTCAAAGCGTCCTCCAGCCCCAGCAGACGGCCGTACTCGCTCTCCTTGATCTTGACGGCGGGGATGCCGGTCCACAGCTCCACCACCTGGGCCACGTCGTCCATGGTCACGGCGATGTCGGCGGTGCGCAGCTGCAGGGCGGGCAGTTTCTCACGCAGGCGGGCCAGGTCGGTCTTGACCTTGGCCAGCGCCTCGTAGTCGATGGCCTCGCCGTCCTCCGGGTTTTCCAGCGTGTGCTCCTGTTCCTCCAGCGCGGCGACTTCCTTCTGCGCGTTCAGGAACTCGGTGATCTCCGGATGGCGCAGGTTGCAGCAGGCGCAGGCTTCGTCCAGCAGGTCGATGGCCTTGTCGGGCAAAAAGCGGTCGGTGATGTACCGCTCGGACAAGCGGACGATGGCTGCGGCGACCGCGTCCGGCACGCGGACGCAGTGGTGCTTTTCGTAATAGATGCGCACGCCTTTCAGCACCTCGATGCTGTCGGCGATGGAAGGTTCATCCACCTTGACGGGCTGGAAGCGGCGCTCCAGCGCCTGGTCCTTCTCGATATACTTGCGGTACTCGGTAAAGGTGGTGGCGCCGATGACCTGGATCTGCCCGCGGGACAGCGCCGGCTTCATGATGTTGGCGGCGTTCATCGCGCCCTCTGAGTCGCCCACGCCCACCAGATTGTGCAGCTCGTCAATGAACAGGATAATGTTGCCGGCGCGGCGCACCTCGCTGATCAGCCCCTTGACCCGCTGCTCAAACTGACCGCGGAACTGGGTGCCGGCCACAAGGGCGGTCAGATCCAGCAGATAGATCTCCTTGTCGGCCAGGCGGGCGGGCACCTTGCCCTCCACGATGCGCTGGGCGATGCCCTCGGCGATGGCGGTCTTGCCCACGCCAGCCTCGCCGATCAGGCAGGGATTGTTCTTCTGCCGGCGGCACAGGATCTGGATGGTGCGGTAGATCTCCCGGTCGCGGCCGACGATATGGTCGATGCGGCCTTCCCTGGCCTTCTGGGTCAGGTTCTCGCAGTAGTTGTTCAGGAATTTGCGGTCGTTTTTCTTGTCCTTGCCGCGGTTTTTGGAGGCGGACTTTTCGTCGGCGTTCTGACCCTGGGCGCCGGGGCCGAAGGGGAACACCGGGCTGCCGCCGGGCACAAATTCCTCGTCGTCGTCGCCGGCGGGCATCATGGCGCCGTTCTGGCCGGCTTCCTGCAGGAAGCTGGTCATGCGCTCCTCCATATTTTCCAGGTCCTGGTCCGACACGCCGAAACGCTGCATCAGGTCGTCCACCGGCTTGATGTGCATATCCCGGGCGCAGGTCAGGCAGTAACCTTCCTGGATGGGCTTGCCGTTCTCCATCCTCTGGATAAAGACAACGGCGGTTCTCTTTTTACAACGGACACAAAGCATTGGGTTCCCTCCCTTGGGAAAAGCGGGCGCGCCGGGGTCTGCGGCAATGCCGCGCCGGCCGCTCCGTTTTCAAATTCTGCGGCCAAAGCCGCCCCGCATCTGCGGTTTTATCGCCAAAACGGCGAAATGCGGAAAGATCTGGATGACAAAAACGGGGGATGCAGCATGCATATGCGGAACATCCCCCACTCTTATCTTAACACAGGTTGTCAAATATGCACAACCGGCTGCGGCGGGCGGCCCGCCCGCTTACAGCAAAAACGGGTTCAGGCCGGAAAAAACGCCGTACAGCACGCTGCCCGAAAGCGCCTGGCTGGAGATCCAGGAAACACTGCCGCCGGTCAGCGCCGCTGCGCCCCACAAAAGCAGGCTGAGCATCCAGCAGTCCAGCGCGCCGGTGAGCAGACCCAGCACCAGGCCCAGCACCCGGTTGACGCCGCCCAGGACGGGCAGGTCGTTCAGGTGGCGCAGCAGCCCGGCCAGCAGCCGGAACACCCAGCGGATCACCGAGCACAGCACCAGGAAAAGGACCGCCTCCAGCAGGGGCAGCAGGATGGGTTCCAGCGCGGCGACGACCTCGGACGAAATGTCCGCAGCCGAAGCCTGCATCGCCTGCTGCAGCGCTGTGGAGACCTGCTGGAACAGGCCGTCCGGCAAAAAGCCCAGGTACTGTTCCAGAACGGCGGGCAGGTTCTCGCCCTGGGCGGACAGGGCGGCGGCAACGCTGTCCCCCAGCGCCGCGCCGATGTGGTCCTGATAGATGGCGGGGCCCAGCTGCCCGGCGCCCCATACGGCGACGGCGATGCCCAGAACAGCGCCCGCCAGCCCCACCAGGCCGGCCACCAGCCCCTGCCGCCTGCCGTGCAGGGCGGCCAGCAGCAAAATAACAAGAAAGATAATGTCGTATACGATCCCGGTCATAGGGTTCCCCTTTCCCTTGGCGTCCATGTGTCAAAAACGGTTTCTGCCCGGGGCGGGCGTCAGGGCGCTGTCAGCACATCGGCGCTGACCCCGGTAAAGACCAGCGGCTGGGCGGCGTCCAGAAGCGCCACGGCCGGCGCGTCCAGCGTTTTTTCCCACTTCATCGCGCCGTCATAGCCAAAACAGCGCACCCAGCTGCCGCCGGCCAGATAGATTTCGGTGTCGGTGCAGCACAGCTGCGCGGCGGCGCCGGCGTCCGCAGAGGCAAGGGGCGAAAGATCGCCGCCCAGCACGGTCAGCGTGGCGTCGCCCCGCCCGGCCAGCAGCAGCGCGGCGCCGCCGCCGGTGGCGTCCATGTCGATCAGCGAAGCGCCGCCGTAGTCATAGCGGGCGACCTCGGCGCCGGTGGCGGCGTCCAGCAGCACGGCGCTGTCCGAAAGCACCGCCAGCACGCGATCGCTGCCCAGCCAGGCCAGACGCAGGATCATCTCGCCGGGGGCAGCCTCGTAGATCGCGGTAGGCTCGTCGGAGCGGGTGTCCATCAAAAACACCCGGGTGCAGATCTGACCGTCCGCGGCCGAGATGCATCCGGCCGCGAACCGCCGGTTGTCCCCGGCAAACGAAAGCGCCACCGGCGTTCCGTCGCTCTGGGTGGTGTACCATTCGTACATCGAGTTCAGGGTGGGATCAAACACCTGCACATAGGCCGCGTAACGGCTGGATTCGGTCACAACGGCGATGCTGCCGTTGGGGCTCATGGAGCACAGCAGGATGTTGGCGTCAAAGCTGCGGGTGTACAGCGTGCGGGTGCGGCTCTCGATGCGCAGCTCGGGCGTGGCGCGGTTGTAAAGGACAAAACGGGTGTTGCCCGCCGTGATGGCGGGGCGGGCGTAGCCGGGCTGGATGGTGCGCAGCAGCGCGCCGTTTGCGCCGAACACCGCCACATCGGTGGAGCCAAGCTCCACAAACCCGCCGGCCAGCTCCTCGACCTGGATCGGGTCCTGGATGCCGGTGGTGGCCGGCCAGCCCCCTTCCTCAAACGAGAGGGCGACGCTGTCGGCAAAGTCGCTGACGGCGGTCATCGCGGCGCCCAGGGCGCCGGTGATCCAGGCCAGCGCCAGCGCGGCGGCCAGCGCCAGCGCGATCAGCGCATTGCGCCTGCGCTGCCGGCGGCGGCGCAGGATCGGGCTGAGGGGACGGCCGTTTTTGCGGCCGGACCGCCCGCGGGGCGCCTGCCCCGGGGTGAAATCCACCTTCCGGGCATTGCCTTCCGCCGCGCCGCCGGCGGGCTCCTCCCCGGCGGGGCGGCGTCCGCCGGCGGAAGCGGCCGGCTTGGGCGGCGGCATAAACCCGGCGGGCGGCACGTCCGCCGCCGGCCGGGCTTCGTCGGTCAGCCGGGCGTCGGGCGGGGCGTTGCCCTGGTCCCGCGCAAGCATGCGCTGGAGCCGTTCCTGGCGTTCCTTTTCTTCGCGGTTCACGCGGGTCCCTCCTTTCCGGGGTCGTTATTGCGGCGCGCCCAGCGCCTCGGGCGGATAATCCACCCGCGCCAGGAACAGTCCCCTGGCGGGCAGCGTGGGGCCGGCGCGCCGGCGGTCGCGGCTTTGTAATATAGTATCGATGTCGCAGGGCGAAATTTTGCACCGCCCCGCCTCCACCAGCGTGCCGGCCAGGATGCGCACCATGTTGTACAGGTAGCCGTCCGCCGTCACGGTGATGGTCAGCACCTCGCCGGACTGTTCCACCGTGCAGCGGGTGATGGTGCGCACCGTGTCGCCGTGGGCCGCTGGGCCGGAACCCGCCGCGCACAGGGCAAGGAAATCGTGGGTGCCCACAAACTGCGCGGCCGCCGCCTGCATGGCGGCCAGGTCCAGCCTGCCGGCGGTGCGCCAGCAGGTGTCCAGGTCAAAGGGATCGTCGATGGCCGAATTGCGGATGCGGTAGCAGTAGGTTTTGGCGTGGGCGGCGTACCGGGCATGGAAGTCTTCCGGCACCGGCCGGGCGCTTTTGACCCGGATGTCCGGCGGCAGGTGGGCGTTGAGCGCCAGCACCAGCTTTTGGGGCGGGATAGGGCCATCATAGCGCAGATTAAGCGCGAAATCCAGCGCATGGACGCCGGCGTCGGTGCGGGAGCAGCCCTTGACGTCGGGACGCGTCCCCGTCACCGCCTGCAATGCGTCCTGGAACGCCGCGCAGACGGTGGGCGCGTTGGGCTGCACCTGGAACCCGCCGTAGCGGGTGCCCTTGTAGGCCAGGCGAAACAGCAGATTCATCACGCACCTCCGGAAGAATACCCAACTGGAAATTAGAAATGAGGAATGAGAAATTTTGGTGGTCCGCGTGCGGGGCACGCTTAATTTGGGGATGACGCAGCCGGGGGACGGCAAGCCGCCGCAGCCCCGCGGGACGATGCCAAGCATCGTCCCCTACGCAAGGCAGGTGCCTGCCGGGGCGTACTGCGCAGGAGCCGAGTTCCGGCTCTTACACCGGCGCTGCGCGCCGGGGAGCCTCCGAAACGCCGCCTGCGGGCGGCAGTGATCTCATCGGCCCGGAAACGCTGCGATCGCGGGAAGCTTTGCAGGGCAAAGCGGCATTGGACCAGGAAGGCCAGGACAACCGGAAGTCACCGCGGCGGGCGTGAACGCCCGCCCTACAATCCCCCGCAAATGGGCACCGGGAAAATAGACGTTACCGCGAATATTCGGTTCCCGGTTTCGCCTGCCGTTTGCTTCGCCATGTAGGGCGGGCGATTTCGCCCGCCGGGGAACCTTGCGGCCAGCCGGAAGCTCTGCGGGACGATGCAAGGCGGGTGCCTGCCGGGTCGTGCTGCGTAGGGGCCGATGATTTTCATCGGCCCGGAAACGCCGCGATTGCGGGAAGCTTTGCAGGGCAAAGCGGGCATTGGACCGGGAAGGCTGAGGCAACCGGAAGTCACCGCGGCGGGCGTGAACGCCCGCCCTACAATTCCCTACAAATGGGCGCCGGGAAAATGGACGTTGCCGCGAATATTCTGTTCCCGGTTTCGCCTGCCGTTTGCCTTGTATTGTAGGGCGGGCGATTTCGCCCGCCGGGGAACCTTGCGGCCAACCGGAAGCTCTGCGGGACGATGTAAGGCGGGTGCCTGCCGGGTCGTGCTGCGTAGGGGCCGATGATTTTCATCGGCCCGCCGCATGGCGGCTGCCGGAAGGCCACACAGGATAAGGCGGGGCAACCCGGGCGTTCTCGCCCGCCGCCGGAGAGGCTGCGGGCGCCGGAAGCTTTGCGGGCGATGCAAGCATCGTCCCCTACGCAAAGCAGGTGCCTTCCGGCCACCAACATCAACGCAAATCACCACCACCCCAAATTTCCAATCCGCGGCCAAAGACCGCACCTCAATTTTTCTTTCTCACCCGATCACCGGGAACACCCAGCGGGTGGCCAGAATGATGCCGAACGTCACCGCGCAGAACACCGCGCAGAGCACGTCGGTGCGGCCGAATTTCAGCACCTTCAGCCGGGTGCGACCGGCGCCGCCGCGGTAGCAGCGGCACTCCATGGCCATGGCCAGCTCGTCGGCGCGGCGGAAGGCCGAGATAAACAGCGGGATCAAAATCGGCACCAGCGCCTTCAGCCGCTCGCTCAGCTTGCCGGTGTCCAGCTGGGCGCCGCGGGCCTTCTGGGCGTTCATGATCTTTTCAGTCTCGTCCACCAGCGTGGGGATGAACCGCAGCGCGATGGTCATGATGATGGCAAACTCGTGCACCGGCACGTGCAGCTTGGACAGCGGGCGCAGCAGGCTCTCGATGGCGTCGGTCAGCACGGTGGGGCTGGTGGTGTAGGTCAGCAGGCTGGTGCCGGCAATCAATGCCAGGATGCGCACCGCCATCAAAATGGCAAAGGTGATGCCCTCCGGGTAGATGGTCAGCCAGCCCCACTCCACCAGCGGCGTTTCGCCGGGATAGAAAAAGATGTTGATGACGCCGGTGAACAGGATGATGGGCACAATGGGCTTGAGGCTTTTCAAAATCAGCCGCAGCGGCACTTTTGCAATGCGGTACAGCACGCCCAGCAGCAGGATGGACAGCGCCACGCCCACCGCGGTGCCGCAGCAGTACAACACCACCACGTAGGCGATGGTGGCCACCAGCTTGAGCCGCGGGTCGCAGTGGTGCACGACCGAATCGCCGGGGAAATGCTGGCCGATGGTGATATCACGAAGCACTGCCGTCGCCCCCTTTCGCCAGCTCCTGCTGTTTCTGCTGCCACAGGCGGCGGATGGTCTTGACCGCGTAGGGCACGGTGTAGACGTCGATGGGGATGTCCAGCCCTTTCTCCCGCAGCTTCAAAAAGATCTGCGTCACCTGGGGCACCGAAAGCCCCAGCTCCAGCAGCTCCGGCGCGCGGGCAAAGACGTTTTCCACCGTGTCGTACATGGCCACCTTGGCGTGGTGCATCACCAGCACCCGGTTGGCGTACTTGGCGATGTCCTCCATCGAGTGGCTGACTAGCACCACCGTCACGCCGGTCTTTTCGTGGTAGGCCTTGATCTGGGACAGGATGGTGTCCCGGCCCTCCGGGTCCAGCCCGGCGGCGGGCTCGTCCAGCACCAGGATGCGGGGCTCCATCGCCATGACGCCGGCGATGGCCACCCGGCGCTTCTGCCCGCCGGACAGCTCAAAGGGGCTGCGGTTCAAAAGCGCCTCGTCCAGGCCGGTGAAGTCGGCGGCCTCCCTGACGCGGCGGGCGACCTCGGCTTCGTCCAGGCCCATGTTTTTGGGGCCGAAGGCGATGTCCTTGGCGCAGGTCTCCTCGAACAGCTGGTATTCGGGATACTGGAATACCAGCCCGACCAGAAAGCGGAAGGAACGCAGGTCCTCGCCCTCGGCCCACATGTCCCGGCCGTCGACGATGACCTTGCCGGAGGTGGGGCGGTTGAGGCCGTTGAAATGGCCGATCAGCGTGGATTTGCCGCTGCCGGTGGAGCCGATGACGCCCACGAAGTCGCCTTCCTCGATGGCAAAGCTGACGTCGTCCAGGGCTTTGGTCTCGTCCGGCATACCGGGGTTGTAAACGTAGCTCAGATGCTCTACGCGGATGATGTCTGACAAAGTGATCTCCTCCTGTTGACCGCGGGATAGCGCCCCGGCCGCGCCGGGTGAACTTCCCGCCTGATGGGGGTAAGGGGGTGGAAACGGGGGTTGGGGCGGCCGCCGCGCAGGGCGGGTGCCGACCGGGTTGTGCTGCGCAGCGGCCGATCTCCGGCTCTTACACCGACGCTGCGCGCCGGGGAGCCTCCGAAACGCCGCCTGCGGGCGGCAGTGATCTCATCGGCCCGGAAACGCCGCGGCAGCCGGAAGGTCTCGCGGCGGGCGTGAACGCCCGTCCTACGATCCACCGTAAATGGGCGCCGGGAAAAGAAACGTCAGCTGCAAAGGCAAAGTTTCCGGTTTTGCCTGCCGTTTGCCTTGCATTGTAGGGCGGGCGATTTCGCCCGCCGGGCAACCTGGCGGCAGCCGGAAGGTGGCGGGAAAAAGTGAATGTGCACCCCAAAGCATTGCGGTGACCGGCAGCTTTGCGGGACGATGCAAGCATCGTCCCCTACGCAGGAGTCCTTCCCGCCGGGTCGTGCTGCGTAGGAGCCGATGGTTTTCATCGGCCCGGAAACGCTGCGGCGGCCGGAAGGTCTCGCGGCGGGAGTGAACGCCCGCCCTACAATCCCCCGCAAATGGGCGCCGGGAAAAGAAACGTCGACCGCAAAGGCAAAGTTCCCGGTTTCGCCTGCCGTTTGCCTTGTATTGTAGGGCGGGCGTTCACGCCCGCCGGGCAACCTGGCGGCAGCCGGAAGGTGGCGGGAAAAAGGGAATGTGAACCCAAAGCATTGCGGTGACCGGAAACTTCATGGGACGATGCAAGCATCGTCCCCTACGCAGAGGGGGCTGCCTGCCGGGTCGTGCTGAGTAGGGGCCGATGATTTTCATCGACCCGGAAACGCTGCGGCAGCCGGAAGGTCTCGCGGCGGGCGTGAACGCCCGCCCTACGATCCACCGTAAATGGGCGCCGGGAAAAGAAACGTCAGCTGCAAAGGCAAAGTTTCCGGTTTTGCCTGCCGTTTGCCTTGCATTGTAGGGCGGGCGATTTCGCCCGCCGGGCAGCCCGGCGGCAAGCGGAAGGTGGCGGGGAAAAGCGAATGTGCACCCAAAGCATTGCGATGGCCGGCAGCTTTGCGGGACGATGCGAGCATGGTCCCCTACGAAAGGGTTTTGCCCCCCTTTTGGCAGGAAGCCGCCCTTTTTTGAGGCGGCCTCAATTCCTAATTCCTCATTCTGAATTGCTCCGTCATTTCAGCAGCTCATACAGCCAGTCGGCGGCCGCGTCGGGGGTGATGATCTGTTTGGGCGCGGGCAGGCCCTCGGCGGCCAGCGCGTCGCGCAGCTCGGCGGCCTGGGGCACGTCCAGGTGGTAGCCGTGCAGCCGCTCGGTCTGGGCAAAGATCTGTTGGGGCGTGCCCTCCATCACGATGCGCCCGGCGCTCATCACCAGCACCCGGTCGGCGCGGGCGGCCTCCTCCATATAGTGGGTGATGGCCACGATGGTCACGCCGGCGGCCCGCAGCTTGTCGATGGTCTGCATCACCTGGCGGCGGCCCTTGGGGTCCAGCATGGCGGTGGCTTCGTCCAGCACCAGACAGTCCGGCCGCATGGCGATGACGCCCGCGATGGCCACCCGCTGTTTCTGCCCGCCGGACAGCTTGTGGGGGGCGGCCTTGCGCTTTTCGTAAATGCCGGCCATCTGCATGGCCTCGTCCACGCGGGGGCGGATCTCGGCGCTGGGAACGCCCAGGTTCTCCAGCGCAAAGGCCACGTCCTCCTCCACCACGGTGGCGACGATCTGGTTGTCCGGGTTCTGGAACACCATGCCCACCTTCTGGCGGATGTCGTAGAGTTTTTCCTCGGTGCGGGTGTCGATGTCCTCCACCAGCACGGCGCCTTTTTCGGGCAGCAGGATGGCGTTGAAGTGCTTGGCCAGCGTCGACTTGCCGCAGCCGTTGGCCCCCAGCACGGCGACGAACTCGCCTTTTTTCACCTCCATGCTCACGCCGCCCACTGCCCAGGCGGGCTGCTCGGTGTCGTAGCGGAACCACACGTTCTGTGCGCGCAGCATCTGTTCCATTGGCGTTTCCTTTCTTGTTATCGCTCCTGCCACAGCGCGGTGGCACCGCAGGGCACCACGCCGCCGGTGGCGGAAACCGGCAGGCCGATCTCGTCACAGGCGGTGGCGCCGCCGTACACCGGGCAGAGGGTGGTTTGCAGAATGTACTGCATCACCGCGGGGCTGAGGCCCTCGGTGTAGCTGTTGACGGCAAAAAACAGCGGCTTTTCGCTGAGCACCCCGGCGCACTGGACGATCAGGTCGTAGATGTTGTCCTCCAGCTTCCAGATCTCGCCGCCGGGGCCGCGGCCATAGCTGGGCGGGTCCATGATGACGGCGTCGTAGCGGCTGCCGCGGCGGATCTCCCGCGCGACGAACTTGCCGCAGTCGTCCACGATCCAGCGGCAGGGCCGGTCGGCCAGGCCGCTGGCGGCGGCGTTCTCTCTGGCCCAGGCCACCATGCCCTTGCTGGCGTCCACGTGGGTCACCGAGGCCCCCGCCGCCAGGCAGGCCAGCGTGGCGCCGCCGGTGTAGCCGAACAGGTTGAGCACCTTGACCGGCCGGCCGGCCGCGGCGATCTTTTGCCGGTACCAGGCCCAGTTCACCGCCTGTTCGGGGAAGACGCCGGTGTGCTTGAAGCCGGTGGGGCTGACGATGAGGGTCAGGTCCTGCCAGGCGATGCGCCAGCGGGCAGGCAGGCTGCGGCGCTGTTCCCAGCTGCCGCCGCCCCGGGCGGAGCGGTGGTAGATGGCGTCGGCCCGGTCCCACAGCGGGCTGACCGGTTCGTTTTTCCAGATGATCTGCGGGTCGGGGCGGATCAGCAGTGTTTTGCCCCACCGCTCCAGCCGGTTGTGGTTGGTCGCGTCGATCAGTTCATAGTCTTGCCAGGTGTCGGCAGGTCGCATGGCACAGGCTCCTTCCTAAATCTCAATACAGGCTCTGCTGGCCGTCCGCCTCGTCGGCGTCCTCCCGCAAGCGGCGGGGCACCGGCAGGCGCAGATGTTCGTAGGCCAGGCGGGTGACGCAGCGCCCGCGGGGGGTGCGGGTCAGGTAGCCCAGCTGCATCAGGTAGGGCTCGCAGATGTCCTCCAGCGTGACGCTCTCCTCCCCCAGGGCGGCGGCCAGGGTATCCAGCCCCACCGGCCCGCCGCCGTACAGTTCGATGATGGCCCGCAGCACCCCCCGGTCCAGCTCGTCCAGGCCCTGGGCGTCAATGTCCATCTGCTTGCGGGCCGCCACCGCAATGGCCCCGTCAATGGCCCCGTCCCCCTGGACGGTGGCGAAGTCCCGCACCCGCTTGAGCAGCCGGTTGGCGATGCGGGGGGTGCCGCGGCTGCAGCGGGCCAGTTCCAGTGCGCCGGCTTCGTCGATGGGGA
>DWVD01000050.1 GCA_019120395.1 Candidatus Gemmiger faecigallinarum | reverse complement strand
TGCCATCTCGTCGTCAACTCCTTTCACTTGGAATTTCACCGCGTCAAGGGCGGTGAGCTTGCCCGGCTGGTAAGGGCACTCTGCGTAAACGCAAAACTGATATTTCCAGTCGGGGCGGTAAAAGCGGCAGTCGCCGCAATCCTCCGGCGCTCCGGCGTCGCCGCTGTCAAAGTGATCTGCTCCCGGCCTCTGCTGCATGAGCTGTTCAAAGGCCCGGTCGCTGCCGGAAGTGAAGTACATAGGCCGTCGCCTCCTTTCCGCTTTTGGGCAAAAAGAAAAGCCGCAGACTTTTTTCAAAATCTGCGGCTTCCGCCCATGAGAAAAGGACACCGCTTGTACGATGTCCCTTTCAGATTTTATATCGTTGTTGAGGCTATAATCACTCGTTGTCTAAAGTAGTAAATAAGTAGTAAATTCCCAGCGGTCATTTGAGAAAGTCCAGTAAAATCAAGGGTTTCTGGCCTCTATTCATGTGCTGCCCAGGCAGACGAACAGGATACGGGTCATGGGGGTTCCTCCCTTCTCAAACAGGCCTATTATAGCATGGCGTCCGGCGCCGCGCAAACGGACGGGCCGTTGTGCTCTCCGGCGGCCATCGCCCGGTCCCCGCCCCCAAAAAACTTGACATCCCGCCGCCTATCGTGTATTTTTTATGCACACCGGCCGGTTTTTGCACAGGGCGGCCCCTCCCGGCGCGAATGGCGTCAGCTGAGTTTTGCGTCTTTGCCCCTGGAGCCTTGCCGCCCCCCGGCCGACTTTACAAAGAAAGAAGGCATCCCCATGTTCCGACCCATGCGCAGGCAGAAGCAGGTGCTTTCCCCCGCCGAGTGCGACGCCATCCTGGCGCGCGGCAGTTCCGGCGTGCTGGCGGTATCCGGCGACGACGGCTACCCCTACGCCGTGCCGCTGAGCTATGTGTACGCCGGCGGAAGGCTGTATTTCCATTGCGCCAGACAGGGCCACAAGCTGGATGCGGTGCGCCGCTGCGCCAAAGCCTCCTTCTGCGTCATCGACCAGGATCAGGTGGTTCCGGAGGAATATACCAGCTATTTCCGGAGCGTCATCGTGTTCGGCCAGGTCCGGGAGCTGACCGACGACGCGCGCAAGCGGGCCGCCATCACGGCGCTGGCCCGCAAATACGCGCCGGACGCCCCCGACGCCGCAGCCGACGCCGCCATCGACCGGGAATGGACGCCGCTGTGCATGCTGGAGCTTACGCCCGAGCACATCACCGGCAAACAGGCCCGCGAGCTGGCCAGCCGCCGGGAAAATGCGTCCCGCCCTTGACACCGCCTGTCAGGCTTGCTATAATCGTTGCGTTTTCATACAGACCGGCGCCCGCATCCGGGCACGCCGTCAAAATCAAACAGTTTGCCGCCGGGCAACGCCTTTTCCCCTCCTCGTCAGGCCTTTGCAGAGGAGCGGGGCAGGGCGTTTTCTTTTTGCGCGGCACAAAATCCCGCGCCTGTTTCCGCGCTGTTTCTGGAGGTCGATCCATGCAAAACCGCACATCCTGTCTTGCCGATTTTGCCCGCTACGCTTCGCTGAACGTGCTGGGCATGATCGCCCTGTCCTGTTACATTCTGGCCGATACCTTTTTTGTCTCGCTGGGCATGGGGTCCAACGGCCTTGCCGCGCTGAACCTGGCCATTCCGGTTTACAGCTTTATCCATGGCAGCGGCCTGATGATCGGCATGGGCGGCGGCACCCGGTATTCCATCCGCAAAAACCAGGGGGACGACGCTTCGGCCGACCGCGCGTTCACCTCCAGCATTTACCTGGTCGCGGCGTTCGCTGCGGTGTTTTTTCTGGCCGGTCTGTTCGGCGCCGGCCCGCTGGCCCGCCTGCTGGGCGCCGACGGCGACGTGTACGGCATGACCCGCACCTATCTGCAGGTCATTTTGCTGTTTGCCCCCGCCTTTATGTGCAACAACCTTCTGCTCTGCTTTGTCCGCAACGACGGCGCGCCCCAGCTGGCCATGACCGGCATGATCACCGGAAGCCTGTCCAACGTGGTGCTGGACTACGTGTTCATCTTCCCCCTGGGCATGGGCATTTTCGGCGCGGCGCTGGCCACCGGCTTTGCTCCGCTGATCAGCATGGCGGTGCTGTCGCCCTATTTTATCCGGCGCAAAAACCGCTTTCATCCCATCCGCTGCCATCTGCGGCCGCGGCGGCTGGCGGCCATCTGCTCGGCGGGCGTGCCCTCGCTGGTCACGGAAGTCTCCTCCGGCGTGGTCATGATCGCTTTCAACACCATCCTGCTCCACCTGCGCGGCAATGTGGGCGTGGCGGCCTACGGGGTCATCGCCAACCTTTCGCTGGTGGTGCTGTCCATCTTCACCGGCATCAGCCAGGGCATTCAGCCGCTGCTCAGCGGCCGGTACGGCGCCGGCAAAAAATCGGAGCTGGGCGTGATCCTGCGCTATGCCATCGTCACGGCGCTGGCGGTCAGCGCCGTGGTGTACGCGGTGATCTTTGTGTTTGCGGACCCAATTGCCGCCATCTTCAACAGCGAACACAACGCCGAGCTGCAAAGCCTGGCTTCCTATGGGCTGCGGCTGTACTTTATCGCCTGCCCGTTCGCCGGCTGCAACATCATCCTGTCGGTCTATTTCACGTCGGTGGAGCGGCCGCGGCCGGGCCAGCTGCTGTCCATCCTGCGCGGCTTTGCGGTGATCCTGCCCATGGTGTTCGGCCTTTCCGCCGCCTTTGGGCTGACCGGCGTCTGGTGCGCCTTCCCCGCCACCGAGGCGATCGTCTCTGCGGTGGGGCTGGCGCTTTACCGCCGCAGGCCCCGGCCCGCCCTGCACGAGACCCTGCCGTGACCCATCCCCCAAAAACAGACGCGCCCGGCGCGGGAGAAGCCCTCCTGCGCCGGGCGCGTTTTGCTGTAAGATCAGTCGCCCGTCTTGCCGGGCTTGCCGTCGACCCTGTCGGCGTATTTGTCCAGCCCCCTGCCCTTGTGGATGCGCGCCACCAGGCCGGACAGCGCCAGCAAAGCGATCAGGTTGGGGATGACCATCAGGCCGTTGAACAGGTCGGACAAGTTCCACACCAGGTCCACCCGCTGCACCGAGCCGATCAGCACAAACAGCACCGCGGCGGCGGCGTACACCGGCACTGCCTTGCTGCCGAACAGCGCCTTGAAGTTGACCTCGCCGAAATAATACCAGCCGATGATGGTGGAAAAAGCGAAAAAGAACATGGTGATGGCGATAAAAATGTTGCCGAAATCGCCCATGGTCTGGTCGAAGGCGGCTTGGGTCAGCATGGTGCCGCTCAGACCGGTGGGGATCATGCCGGAGGTGATGATGACCAGCGCGGTCAGGCTGAGCACGATAAAGGTATCGATGAACACGCCGATCATGGCGATGATGCCCTGGTCCTGGGGCTTTTCCACCTTGGCCAGTGCGTGGGCGTGGGGGGTGGAACCCATGCCGGCCTCGTTGGAGAACAGGCCGCGGGCCACGCCGTAGCGCATGGCCTCCCGCACGGTGACGCCGGCCACGCCGCCGGCGATGGCCTGGGGCTGGAACGCCAGCACAAAGATCTGCTCAAAGGCGTTAGGGATCAGCTGCCAGCGGGTGATCAGAATAAAGACGCAGCCCACAATGTAGAACAGCGCCATGACGGGGACCAGCTTTTCGGTGACAGAGGCCAGCCGCTTGACGCCGCCTAAAAAGATGAAAGCGGCAATGACCGCCACCACAATGCCCACCGCCAGCTTGTTGACGCCAAAGGCGTTGTGGAAGGCGTCGCTGATGGAGTTGGACTGCACCATATTGCCCATAAAGCCCAGCGCCAGCACGATGGCCACCGAGAAGAACCCGGCCAGGAACTTGCCGAACCGGCCTTTGAAGGCCGCGCGGATGTAGTAGATGGGGCCGCCGGTGACCTGGCCGTCCACCGTGGTCTTAAAGGTCTGGGCCAGAATGGCCTCGGCGTAGATGGTGGCCATGCCGAAAAACGCCGACACCCACATCCAGAAGATGGCCCCCGGCCCGCCGGAAGCCAGCGCGGTGGCGCAGCCGGTGATGTTGCCGGTGCCCACCTGCGCCGCCACCGCGGTGGTCAGCGCCTGGAAGCTGCTCATGCCGTCCTTTCCGGCCGCTTTGCCGTGCAGGCTGAACCCGCCGAACAGGTTTTTGACGCCGGCGCCGAACTTGCGCACCTGCACAAAGCCCAGCCGGATGGTGAAAAAGATGCCGGTGCCGCAAAGCAGAAACAGCAAAAGATTGTTCCACAAAAAGTCGCTGACGGCGCTGACCGCCTGGGTAAATGCCTCCATGTATTTCCCACTCTCTTTCCGCAATCTTCCGCCCTGCCGCGGCGGGGCGGTTTTGATGTGTATTTGCACCGCACACAAATGATTGCGCGCAGAACACTGTCAGAAAGGATAGCATGTTTTCTGTGCAAAGTCAAGTGTCTGTGCCGGGAAGTCGAAGCGCAAAAAATCCCCCTGCCGGCTTGGCACACCGGCAGGGGGAGCGGCTGGGCCGCTTACAGGCAATACAATTCGGTATATTTTTTTTTCAAATACGAAATGTAATATTTCGGATCGAACGGACCGCCGCACAGGCTTTCCACCAGCCAGCCGGTCTCCTTCAGGTTGCCATAGCGCCACAGCCGGTCGGTCAGGGCGTCGCGCAGCGGCCCCAGGTCGCCCGCCTCGTACATGGCGTCAAAGTCGATGGTCTTTTGCAGGCTGTCCACGGCCTGGGCCGCATAGGCGCTGCCCAGCGCATAGCTGGGGAAATAGCCAAAATTGCCCCATGCCCAGTGGATGTCCTGCAGCACGCCGCGGGCGTCGTCGGGCACGTCCAGGCCCAGATACTCCCTGTATTTTTCGTTCCAGGCGGCGGGCAGGTCGGCCACCGTCAGCTCGCCGTGCATCAGCGCCTTTTCCAGCTCGTACCGGACCAGAATATGCAGGCAGTAGGTCAGCTCGTCGGCCTCGGTGCGGATCAGCCCCGGCTCGGCGCGGTTGGCCGCGCGGTAGAATTCCTCCTCGGTCACGCCGCCCAGCTGGTTGTGGAACAATGTGTTGAGCGTCGGCCACAGCAGATGGATGCAGCCCTTGCTGCGCCCCACCATATTCTCAAACAGGCGGCTCTGGCTCTCGTGCAGGCCCATGGAGGCGCCCCCGGCCAAAACGGTGTAGTTCAGCGCCGGGTCCACATGCAGCTCGTACAGCGCGTGCCCGCCCTCGTGGGCCACCGAGTACAGGCTGGACAGCACGTCCCGCGGCATGTAATGGGTGGTGATGCGCACATCGCTGGTGTTGAAACCGTCGGTAAAGGGATGCTCGCTTTCGGCCAGAACGCAGCGCTCAGGGTCAAGGCCCCACAGCTTCATGATCTTCTGGGCCAGCGCGCGCTGGCCCTCGACAGGCCATTCCTGGTCCAGGAAATCGGTGCGCACCGCGCTGCCCCGCGCCTGCACCGCCTCCAGCAGCGGCACGACAGCCCCGCGCACCGTGGCAAAAAAGGCGTCGCACCGCTCCACCGTCAGACCAGGCTCGTACTGGTCCAGCAGCGTCTCGTAGGGGTCCCGTCCCGGGGCGATCTGTTCGGCCTGCCGGCGGCGACCCTCCACCAGCTTTTCCAGGCAGGGTGCAAAAAGAGAAAAGTCGCCGGCCTTTTTGGCCTTTGCCCAGGCAGCCACGCTCTCCTGGGTCAAGCGCTCAAAGGCGGCGTATTCGTCGGCGGGGATGGGACGGATGCGGGAAAGCATCCGGCGCAGTTCCCGCACCTCGGCGTGTTCCTGTTCGTTCCCGGCGGCCTCGTCCGCCCGGTCCAGCAGCGCGTCCAAGGCAGGGTCGGTCAGCAGGTCAAACTGGGCGCGGCTCAGCACCTCCACCGCTTCGGCGCGGCCGGCGGCGCTCTCGGCGGGGGCGCCGGTCTCGGCGTCGTAGGTGATCAGGCTCTGCGCATACGTATAGGCATAATTTTTGCGTTCCAGCGCACGGAGCGCGGCGATCGTTTCTTTCATAGTCGTATCCTCTATGTCGGGCGGCCGTGCGGACGGCGCAGCCGCCGGTTTTGTTCGGACAGTTCTATTATAACACGTTGCCTTTTTCCCATCAATGCGGTATGATAGTAATAATAGCAACCGCCATTTTCCCCAGGAGGTATCCGCCCATGTCACAGCCGCTGGTCAGCGTCATCGTACCCATCTACAACGCCAAAAATCACATCGCCCGCTGTGTCGAGAGCATCCGCGCCCAAAGTTACCGCAATCTGGAGATCCTGCTGGTCAACGACGGCTCCCGGGACGTCAGCCTGCAGGTGTGCGAGATGTACGCCAAGGTGGAGCCGCGTATCTGCCTGGTGGACAAAGCCAACAGCGGCGTGGCCGCCACACGAAACCTGGGCCTGCGGATGGCCAGCGGGAAATATCTGCAGTTTGTGGACGCGGACGACACGCTGCAGCCCGACGCCACCCGCCTGATGGTGGAAAAGGCGGAGGCATACGCCGCCGACCTGGTGATCGCCCACTACAACCGGGTCACCCCGCCGTCCGAGCGCCCGGGCCTGTCCCGCTCGGCCCGGAGCGCCGCGCCGGGGGAGCAGGGGGACGGGGCCATCGGCCGCCTGTTTCCCGGCGGCGCCCGGATCAAGACCTTCGGCTTCCTGCCCGAAGGGTTTATGACCAAGGAACAGTTTGCCCGCGGGCTGATGCAGGAACCGGCCTCCTTTTATTACGGCGTGATGTGGAACAAGCTCTACCGCGCCGACATCGTGCGCGGGCACGACGACGTGCGCTGCAGCGAGGAGCTGAACTGGAGCGAGGACCTGTATTTCAACCTCAGTTTTATCCGTTATGCCGAGCGTTTTTACGCCCTGGCCACGCCGGTGTACAACTACCTGCAAAATCCGGAAAGCATCTGCCACACCGCGCTGAACCCGGTCAATGTGGTGACCACCCGCGCCGCGCTGTTGAAATATTACAAAGAGTTATACGAATCGATGGGTTTATACGAAAAGTATAAACCGCAGATCTACAAATACCTGTTCTCGGTGGCGGAAAGCTGACCGCCTCCCCCGCCGGCAAAAGCGCCCGGCCCCATGGCATGCCATGGGGCCGGGCGCTTTTGCATAAGGAACCTTTGTATGTTGCGGGTTTGTTATTCCGGGAACAGCTGTTCCAGCACCTGCAGCACGCCGCCCTCGCTGTTGGCGGGGGCGCGGTGTTTGGCGGCGGCCAGCACCTCGGGGCGGGCGTTGGCCACGGCATAGCTTTCGCCCACAAAGGTCAGCATTTCCAGGTCGTTGCCGCTGTCGCCAAAGGCGACGCACTCTTCCGGGCGGACACCGTACTCGTCCAGCAGCAGCCGGATGCCGGCGGCCTTGTGCAGGCCGGTGGCAATCAGGTCGATGCAGCCGTTTCCGCCGCCGGTGGGCGTCATGCCAGCGGGCAGGCGGCGGCGCAGGCCGTCGAACCACTGCCCGGTGTGCTCCTCCGGCACCAGCAGGCAGAGTTTCAGGATCTCGTCGTCGATGACGTCCAGGTTTTCCTCCACGGTGGCGCTGGGATAGAAATGCGCCAGGATGGCCGCCAGGTCGGGCGGCAGGTTGGCGGGCAGGTAAGCCTGCTTTTTGCCGCAGACCAGCAGCGCCGCCTGGGGGTAAGCCTGGTGATCCCGCAGCGCGCGGGCCACCGGCTTCCAGAGCGTTTCCGGGATGGCGGCGCAGAACAGCGTGCGGCCGCCCTCGGCCCGGACCCAGGCGCCGTTTTCGGCCACGTAGCTCAGTTCCTCGCCCCGGGGGCCGAAATAATTGCGCATGCAGTAATACTGGTCGCCGCTGGCCAGCACAAAATGGCAGCCGGCAGCCTTGATGCGGTCAAACACCTTCCAGAACCGCTCGGAATCCAGGCGGCTTTTGGGATCCAGCAGCGTACCGTCCAAATCGGTGGCTATCAGTTTGATCATACGGGTCTCTTTTTTGTTTCCGTCAGAGAAAGGCTTGTCCGGGCGGCGCCGCTTGCCTTGTATTGCAGGGCGGGCGGGAACGGGCGGCGACGCGGAAGCGGCAGCCACCAACCGGGCACCGCGGGCCGATGCGAGCATCGGCCCTTCCGCAGGGGGACGGCACTCCACAACCGTCATCCGCCTGCCATACCTGCCGCTTCCGCCGCCCGTTTGCCTTGCATTGTAGGCCGGGCGATTTCGCCCGCCGGGGAGGCTTGCGGCAGGGTGATGCTGCGGTTTTGTGCAAGCGCCGCACCGCAGAGGTCTGTAATGCCGCAGGACCGGGGAAGTCTGCGGCGGCCCGGAAGGATATTGGCAGGGCAAGGCGCGGCACCCCTCAGTCGGCTGACGCCGACAGCTCCCCTTGCAGGGGAGCCTTTTGGGCGGAAGCCGTTTGCAAAGCCTCCCCTGTAAGGGGAGGTGGATGCGCCGTAAGGCACAGACGGAGGGGTGCATTGCCGCTTTGCGGCGGAAATATCCTGCAAAGCCTGGCAAGGCCTTGCCCTGTGCTTCGTAGGGGACGATGCTTGCATCGTCCCGGAAACCTTGCGATGCCGCAACCCCCAGGCGGCGGGCGAAATCGTCCGCCCTACATTGCGGGCGGGAACGGGCGGCGACACGGAAGCGGCAGTCCGCCGCCAGGCCCGACCACGAGCCGATGCAAGCATCGGCCCCTACGCAGGGGCATCTCCCGCAGGCGCCGCCCGGCAAAGCGGATCGTATCGTTATGCGGTCAAAGATCAGCCATCGGCTGACGTCGCACAACCCAAAAGCCCCCTCACCGCCCGATGGGCGCGGTCTTTTGGGCCAGCCAGGCGCGTTCCTCCTCCGTCAGGCGGGGGGCCAGGGTATCGTACACCAGCTTGTGGTAGCCGTTGATCCAGTCGATCTGGGCGCGGCTCAGCTCGTCCGCCAGCACCGGCTCCACGGCGATGGGCACGTAGGTCATCGGCTCAAAGCCCAGCCAGCGGCCGTACTGGTTTTCGCCCCGGTCAACGCAGACCAGCTCGTTCTCGATGCGGATGCCCACCTCGTCGGTCTCGTAGACGCCCGGCTCGTCGGTGATGGTCATGCCGGGCACAAAAACGATCTCGTTGCGGGGACGCAGGCTCTGGGGGCCTTCGTGCACGTTGCCCATAAAGCCTACGCCGTGGCCGGTGCCGCAGCGGTAGTTGATCTGATGCTGCCACAGCGGGCCGCGGGCAAAGCTGTCCAGCGCAAAGCCGGTGCAGTAGTCCAGCCACTGGGCACGGGCGATGTCGATGTGGCACTGCAGCGTCCAGGTGTAATATCTGCGCTCGTTGTCGGTCAGCGGGCCGACGGGGTAGGTGCGGGTGATGTCGGTGGTGCCGCAGTCGTACTGGCCGCCGCAGTCCACCAGCAAAAAGCCGTGGGGCTCGATGGCGCTGTCGGCGCCGGGGCGGGCGGTATAGTGCATCATGGCGGCGTTGGGACCGTAGGCCGCGATGGTGGTAAAGCTCTCCTCGTCAAAGCCGGGCTGCTCGGCACGGCGGCGGTGCAGCATCGTGTCGATGTCCGCCTCCCGCAGGGGCCTGCCCTCGGCCAGCGCCTGCTCCAGATCCATCTGGAACCGCACCATCGCCACGCCGTCGCGGATGTGGCATTCCTTCAGGTTGGCCAGTTCCACCTCGTTCTTGACGCCTTTCAGCGCGGTGATGGGGTCGGCGCCGGACTTTACGGTCAGGTGCGGGTTGGCCTGCAGCGCGGCGTACAGGTCGTAGTTGGTGGAATCTTTCTCCACCAGCACCGTCTCGTCGCAGTCCAGCGCGGCCACAAAGTCCAGCAGCTCGCCGTAGCCCCGCAGCTCCACGCCGTTGTTTTTCAGCACCGTGGCGTCGTCCGGGTCCAGCCGGCCGTCGGCCAAAAACAGCACGCAGCGGTCCATCGTCACAAAGGCGTAGGCGATGGCCAGCGGGGTGCAGGGCAGATCATGGGCGCGCAGGTTCAGCAGCCAGCCCACGCAGTCCAGCTGGGTCACGGCCAGGGCGGTGGCGCCGGCCTTTTTCAGCTCTGCGCGCACGGCGGCCAGCTTCTCGTCGGCGTTGGCGCCGGTCTGCTCGCGGCTGAGCAGGAAGCAGGGAGTGTCCGGCAGGGCGGGGCGCGCGTCGGCCCACAGCGGGCTGACCACGTCGCGGCTCCGCAGCGCGGCTCCCACCTCGGCCAGGGCGGCGCCGTACCGCTCAAACAGGGCGGCGGGCATGCAGCCGCCGTCGGTCAGCATGGTCTGGCCGGCTTTCAGGTGGTCTTTCAGGTACTGTTCCACCGTGGGCACGCCCGCGGCGCCGGCGTGCATCGACTCGATCTCGGTACCGGCCAGCTGCCGGTCGGCCTGGATGTAAAACCGGCCGTCCGACCACAGGGCGCTGCCCGCGGCGGTGACGATCAGGGTCGAGTTCTCGCCGGTAAAGCCGGAAAACCAGTTCAGGCTGCAGTAATGCTCGGGCAGGTACTCGCTGGAATGGGGGTCGCTGGTGACAAGCATCACGCCGTCGGCGCCGGCCGCTTTGGCGGCGGCGCGCAGGGCGGCGATCTTTTCGTTGGTGGTCATGGTATACACTCCTTATCCGCAGGGATTTGGCGGTTTGTCCGTCGGGGCGGCGTGGCGGCTGCGGCGTTTTTGCCCGGAAGCCGCGGCGGCGCCGTAGCCATTGTAGCACGTTTTCCGCAATGTGCAAAGAGCCCCCGCGGACCCGGGGGAAAATTGCCGGGATTTGTAACAGTTTTGATGCAAGCCGTCACTAAAATGGCGTCAAAAGGCGCGCAGAGCGCCGCGTTACGGGATGCGCCGCCGGGGCCGCGCCCTCCTTCCGCCCCACGCCGGGCGGCGGAGAGCGTCTTGCCCGGGCATGCGCCCCGCCCAAAAGGAGGCCGCCCGTCTTGCCTGTTGCTTTTGCCGTCCGTCCCGCCCCCGCCCTTCGCCGCCGCAAAAAGTCCGGCACGGCGCACCTTGCGTTTGCGCTGTGCTGTTTTGCCGGCTACCTGGCCGTGATCGCCCTTTGCGGCGCCGACCTTGCCGCGGCGCTGCGCTTTTTTGCCGCCGCGGCCGGGTATCTTGTGCTGCCCGGCTGGCTGCTGGCCCGCCGATTCGGGCCCCATGCCCCCGGCCTGGCCCCGCTTTTGACCGCCGTGTACGGCAGCGCGCTGCTGGCCGCCTGCTTCTGTGCCGGGGTGCGGCTGGGGCAGCCCTGGCTGTACCGGCTCCTGCCGCCCGCAGCGGCGCTGGCGCTGGCCGGGTGGGAGCGGCGCGCGCCCTTGTCCGGCCAGCCGCTGCCCTGGCGGCGGGGCGGCCCGCTGCCGGCCGGGGTACGGCTGCTGGCGGTATTGTGGGGCGCGCTGTGCCTGTTTTTTGCGCTCAGCTTCAGCGCCCGCAACGCCCACCCGGCGGCGGCCGGCAGCATTCTGCCGGAGCAGGACCTGCTGTGGAACGTGGGCAACGCCGAGGCGTTTCTCCGCGCCTTCCCGCCCCAGGACATCCGCTTTGCGGGGGTGCGGTTCCACTACCACTACCTCACCGAGCTGCTGGCCGCCGCGCTGGCCGCAGTGTCCGGCGCCGCCTGCTACGACGTGTTCGCCTTCTTTGCCGGGCCGCTGTTCCTGCTGGCCGAGCTTTCGGCGCTGTACGCGCTGGGGCTGGTGTTCTATCAGGGGCACGCCAAAAAGGCGGCGGCGCTGCCGGCGCTGCTGTTCGGGTTCCAGTGCGCCTCGCTGTGGAACGCCTGGCCCACCGGCGACGGCCTGTTCGGCAACACGCTGCTGCGCCACCTGACCACCAACATCAACGCCCAGGCCACGGCGGTGGTGTTCTTTGCGGCCTTTCTGGCATTGTTTGCCGGGCTGTCCCGCCGCCGGTTCTGCGCGGGGCCGGCCTGGTTTGCGGCCTTTTTTCTGTCCTTTGGGCTGTTCACGCTGGCCAAGGGGCCGCAGGCGGCCCTTGCGCTGTGCGCGCTGGCGGCGGCAATGGTCTTTGTGCTGCTGTTCCAGCGGCCGAAATACGGCCGGGCGCTTTTGTGCCTGGGCGGCGCCGCGGCGCTGTTTGCGCTGCTGTACCGGCTTTTGTACGCGGCCGGGGCCGGCGCCAGCATGGTCTTTTCTCTGTTTGCTATGGAACGCACGCTGGCCTACCAGTGTCTTTCGCCGCTGACCGACCGGCTGTGCGCGCTGCTGCCCGGTTCCGGCTATCTGTGGCTGGCGGGCATCGGCGTCGCGGACAGCTTCCTGATGCTGCCCTTCCAGTTCCTGCTCTGGCTGCGCGGGGTTCCGGCGGCGCTGCGGCGTCTGCCCCGGCTGGACCCCGCCCACACGCTGGCCCACGCCGGGGCGGTGGGCGGCTTCCTCGCCTACCACCTGTTCTGGCACGAAAGCTCCAGCCAGATCTACTTTGCGCTGTTCGGCATGCTCTGCATGACGCTGCTGGCGGTGGAGCAGCTGCCCAGCCTGCGCCGCCCCGGCCTGTTTTCCGCCGCCGGTTGGGCGTGCGGCGCGGCGGGGCTTTGCACCGCCCTCTGCATGGCGCTGGCTTTGTGCCGCGCCGGCGGCGTCCAGCTGGCACGCACCGCGGGGCTGGTCGGGCCGGCCGACCGGCCCGGCGCTGTTACCGCCTGCGACGAGGAGGCTGCCCTCTGGCTGCGCGCCAACGCCCCCGCCGGCACGGTGTTTGCCACCAACCGCACCAGCAGCGCCCCGCCGCCGTCCGGCGAGGACGGCATTTCCAACGTTTACACGGCGTTTTCCGGCGTGCAGTGCTATATGGAGGGCTGGACCTACGCCATGAGCAACATGGGCGTGCCGCAGCGGACGGTGGAGCACCGCCGCGCCGTGGTCGCCCGGCTGTTTGACGCCGCCACCAGTGCCGACGCGCTGCAGGCGCTGTGCCGGGAGGAAGGCATCTCCTGCCTTGTATGGTCCAAGCGGTTCCCCGGCAGCGCCCCCGCCCTGGCCCCCGCTTACGAGAACGCCGACGCCGCGGTGTATTTTGTGGGGCAGCCCTCCGCCCCCTGAACCGGCCGCCGCGGGCCGCGCGGCAAAAAAAGAACGGCCTCCCGCCCCGCAAATCCAACGGGTGTGGGAGGCCGTTCCGGCTCGGCGCTTTTATCGCCGCATCATCGCGTTTTTTGCGTTGCGGCGCTTCACTTCATGGTGACCAGCTCATATGCACGGCTGCCCAGGCCGATCTTTTCGGCGTGGGCCAGGCAGGTCTTGTACTCGGACTCCGGGGTGGAGTTCTCAAAATGGTCGTGGTGGTCGTGGAAACCGGGCTTTGCCATGTTGTCGCTCAGCTGGCTGTTGGGCAGCGGCTGCTGGGCCAGGCAGGCGTCCACGCAGGCCTGGTCCAACGCCAGCGGGTCAAAGCCCGCAAACATGCCGATATCCGGCAGGATGGGGGCGTCGTTCTCGGCGTGGCAGTCGCAGTTGGGCGAAATGTCCTGCACCAGCGATACATGGAAGCTGGGCCGCCCGTCCACCACCGCCTTGGCGTACTCGGCCATGCGGCAGTTCAGCTCCTTGACCGCGGCCCAGTTGGCAAACTCGATGGCGTCAAAGTTGCAGGCGCCAATGCAGCGGCCGCAGCCCACGCAGGCATTGGGGTCGATGTGCATCTTGCGGGCGGCCTCGTCAAAGACCAGGCCGTTGTTGGCGCACTCCCGCTGGCAGCGGCGGCAGCCGCGGCACTTGTCCTCGTGGATCAGAGGGATGCCGTTGCAGTGCTGCTCCTTTTTGCCGGCGCGGCTGCCGCAGCCCATGCCCAGGTTCTTGATGGCGCCGCCGAAGCCCGCCTGCTCGTGCCCTTTGAAGTGGTTCAGGCTGATGATGATGTCCGCGTCCATAACGGCGCGGCCGATGCGGGCTTCCTTGATGTACTCGCCGCCCTGCACCGGCACCGCGATGTCGTCGGTGCCTTTCAGGCCGTCGCCGATCAGGATGGGGCAGCCCACCGTCATGGGGGTAAAGCCGTTCTCCCAGGCGCAGTACAGGTGCTCCAGCGCATTTTTGCGGCTGCCGGGGTAAAGGGTGTTGCAGTCGGTCAAAAACGGCTTGCCGCCCAGCTCCTTGACCACGTCGGCCACCGCTTTGGCGTAGTTGGGGCGCAGAAAGCCCAAATTGCCCTGCTCGCCGAAATGCATCTTGATGGCGACAAACTTTCCCTGCATGTCGATCTTTTCAATGCCGGCCTGTTTCATCAGCCGCTTGAGCTTGGTGGGCAGGCCCTCGCCCAGCCGGGTGCGGAAATCGGTAAAGTAGACCTTCGATTTTTCCATTTGGTTGTCCTCCCTGTCTGGCGCTGCGCGCCTTCTCCTGACGGCCCGCGGCATGCCGTCCGGCAGGGACGGCGCAGGGCCGCCCGCCGGGCTGCACGCCGGCGCAAAAAAGCCGGGCCGGTGCATATCCGTTCCTAAGGATACCACCGGTCCGGCCGATGCGCAAATACTTTTCGCCAATACCACGCCATACGCGGCGGCTATCGTTCAGCAGAAATGCTCCCGCAGGAACGCGCCAAGTTTTTCCTCGTCCACCTTGCGGTCGTTGGCCAGGTCGGACGAATCCATCACGTAGGTATTGAAAGTTTTGGGGGTATAGCAGTGGATGCTGCGCGGGATGGCCAGCTCCGCTTTCTGGGCGGTCATCACCACGCGGGCGTCGATCATAAAGGGGCGGAAATTGCCCTGATTGACCGTCTCGCGCAGGGCGCGGCGGGCAGTCTCGGCCGTGTGCAGCGGATTTTCAAAGGTGCGGCGCAGGCCGTCCTTCATCTGCACCCATTCTTTCTCGTCGCCGCCGTAGATGGTGCCGTCGTAATCCACCGCGTACACCGCCGTGATCCCGTGGGGGCCGACGATCAGCGCGGCAAAGGGGGACTTTGCCGGGTCCGTCTGCAGCATGGTCAGGCCGCGGCGCGCCACCGCCGTGCGCAGCTTGCGCAGGAAGGCCGCGTTCGCGCCCTTTTCGCGCGCGGGGGACTGATCATCCGGCGCGGCGTCGACCGATCCGGCATGTTTTTTGCCGCTGCGCTCGCTGGTGACCATGCGGAAATAGACGATGCCCACCACCACGCACAGAACAATGGCGATCACCAACGTCACAATCATTCGCGTATCCATCATAATCCAGTTTCCTCGCTTTACTGTTTGTTTCTGCTATGTTCCGGGTCCGGTCACACCGCGCCGTAGATCCCGCGCACGCTGACTTCCCCGGTAAAAATGCGCCGCTGCCCGCTGGCGCCGTCCTGCACGACCAGGCGGCCGGCCTCGTCCACGTCCAGCGCCGTGCCCGCGCCGCCGTCGTATTCCACATGCCTGCCAAGGTTGACGCAGCGGCCGCGGTACGTCTCCCGCAGCGGCGCAAAACCCTGCGCGGCAAACCGGTCCAGCTGCGCGGCAAAGCCGCCGGTCAGGGCGGCGGCCAGCGCGTCGGCCGCCGGGTCCGCCTCCAGCGCGACGCCCGCGGCCGCCAGGCTTGTGGCGTGGGGCAGGCCGGCCCGCGCAAAGAAATCGCCAGGCTGCGCCAGGTTGACGCCGACGCCCACGATCCACGCGCCGTCCACGCCCTCGCACAGGATCCCGGTAATTTTTTTGCCGCCCAGCAGCAGGTCGTTGGGCCACTTGATGCCGCATTCCACGCCAAACTCCGCCCGGATCGCATCCGCCGCCACCAGGCTGGCCAGCAGCGGCAGCGTTTCCGGCTGTGCCAGCGGACGCCGCAGCACACAGCTGTAATACAGCGCCTGGCCGGCGGCGTTTTCCCAGCTGCGCCCCAGGCGGCCGCGGCCGGCGGTCTGGGACGTGGTGTACACCGCGCCCAGCTCGCCAAAGCGGTCCAGATTCCGCCGCGCCCAGGCGTTGGTGCTGTCCGCCGACGCCAGCCGGATCAGCGGGGCGCTCATCGCGGCACCCGCTTCCACTCGTAGCGGCAGACGCCGTTTTCCACCGTGATCACGCCGTAGACGCCCTCGTCCCGCAGGCTGCCGGGGTTGAACAGCGTGGGCGCGCCGGGGATGTCCGCGTTGACCAGCGTGCGGTGGTGGGTGTGCCCGAACAGCGCCACATCCGCTCCGCGCGCCTCGGCGGTCTCGGCCAGGCGGTCGTACTCGCTTTTTACCCCGTACAGATGCCCGTGGGTGTAAAAGAACAGCACGCCGCCAAACGGCGCCAGCCCCTCGGCAGGGTCGGCAAAGCCGATGTCGCAGTTGCCCCGCACCCGGTAAACCGGATACGGCAGCGGCTGCGGCAGCAGGTTCACCGCGCCGTCCAGGTCGTACAGGCCGTCGCCCAGAAAAAACATCGCGCTGGCGGTCTCGTTTTTCAGCACCCAGCGCAGCGCGGGCAGCCGCCCATGCACGTCGCTGACCACCAGCAGGCGGGATTCACTCATCATAACACCTCATTCGCTGCCCCGGTCCCCTTCGGCCGTGTTCCGGCCTTCCAGCAGCGCTTTATAAATTTCTCCCCGGGAAAAAGGCGTGCCGGCCGCCGCCTGCCGGGCCGCCGACGACAGCGGCTCCCCGGCGTCCAGCAGCCGCCGGGCCGCCGCGACCACATCGTCCCGGGTCGGCGCGCCGTCGCCGTCCGCACCGGGCTGCGCGCCCGCCACCACCAGGACATACTCGCCGCGGGGGTCGTTTGCGCGGTAATATTCCACCGCCGCCCCCAGCGTCGTTTTCACGATCTCCTCGTGCAGCTTGGTCAGTTCGCGGCAAAGCGTCACCGACCGTTCCGGCCCCAGCGCGCCGGCCAGGTCGTCCAGCGTCGCCCGCAGCTTGTGGGGCGCCTCATACAGCAGGATGGTCCGCTCTTCCCGCCGCAATGCGTCCAGCCGGGCTCGCCGCTCTTTTTTCTGCTGGGGCAGGAACCCCTCAAACACAAAGCGGGCGGTGTCCTGCCCGGAGACCGCCAGCGCCGTGACGCAGGCCGACGCGCCGGGCGCAGGCACCACCCGGATGCCTCGCTCCAGCGCGTCCCGCACCAGCACGGCGCCGGGGTCGCTGATGCAGGGCATGCCCGCATCGGAGCACAGCGCGCAGTCCTCCCCCGCCTCGATGCGGGCCAGGATGGCGCCGCCGTGGTGCAGCGCGTGCTCGTAATAGCTGACCAGCGGCTTTTTCAGCCCCAGATGGTTCAGCAGCCGCAGCGTCACACGGGTGTCCTCCGCCGCGACAAAATCCGCCCTGGCAAACGTCTCCGCCGCGCGGGGCGTCAGGTCCTCCAGGTTGCCGATGGGCGTGGCGACGATATACAGCGTTCCCGGCACGGCAGTCTTTCCCCTTTCCGCGGCAACAGCCGGCTTGCAGTTTTTCGGCCCCGCGCCGCAGCGCGCAGCCCCGGCCGCCCCTGCCGCACAGGGGCCTTTGCCGGGCACCCCCCGGCAGCGTCCGCCGCCGGGAAGGTTCGACCTTTTTGGACATTGTGTATTTAAACATTATATCGCCTCCGCTACGGATGGTCAACCGCGGCGGCGCAAAATCTCCCCGCCGCCCGCCGCGCCCCGCCGCCGTTCTCTCACCGCCCTTTTTGCCCGGCCGCGCCGCCGGCGCGGCCGGGCGCAAGGTATTGACGAAACCCTCAAATCCGTGTAAATTGTATACACAGGCCGTGTTTTTCGGCCAGATTGCACAAGTGGAGCGTGATTTATGGAAACGCCAGAGGCCGGCATGCAGAACAGGAAAGAGCGGGTTTCGGTGCAGCAGATCGTGGACGGTGTGGTGCACATGATCCATCAGGGCGTTTTCCGCCCGGGCAAGCCGATCCGCGAAGTGGAGCTTTGCAAGCAGTTCAACGTCAGCCGCACCCCCGTGCGGGAAGCCCTGCGCCTTTTGCAGAACAACGGCGTGGTAAAATACATCCCGCGCTGCGGCGTGCAGGTGGTGGAGCTGTCCGAACAGGACCTGATCTACCTGACCGACACCCGCACCGTGCTGGAGGTGCTCAGCACCCGCGAAGCCGCGCTGCGCATCACGCCGGAACAGGTTGAGGAACTGCGGGGGATCAACCGGGACTTTTTGGAGCAGAAGGAGACCACCACCAATCTGGACAACCAGTTCCACCTGACCATCGCCCGCATCAGCGGCAACCCCTGCGTCGTCGAGTACATCCAGAACCTTCTGATGCGGCAGGCCCTGTTCGCTTCCACCATCCCGATGCAGCCCCAGCGTCTTGCCCACTCGTACGAGGAGCACGAGGCCATCATCCGCGGCCTGGAGCTGCACGACCCCGAGCTGGCCGCCAAACAGGCCGACATCCATTTTTATATGAGCCAGAAAAGCCTGCGGAGCAAGCTGCAGAAATATCTGGAAACCAAATAATACCGTCCGTCCAAAGGCGGGTCCCCGGCAGCGGGGACCCGCCTTTTTTTGCCGCCCTCCGCCGCCCGACTTGGAGAAAACAGCAGAATCCGCCCCGCAATTTTGTGAAAGATGGCGTATGGACAAAGCTGTCCTTTTGGGATATATTGTATACAATATGTGAAATATATTGCCGGATTCCCGGCTATATTTCCAGAAATTGCATTCAAATACGGAGGTCACGGATGGACTGGTGGATGGAGAAGCCGTTCCGGATGGTGCAGAACAACCTGCGGGACGTCGACGGCGCGATGGATGTGGATTACGAGGTGGCGATGCTGAAAAAGCTGGGCGCCAACGTGGTGCAGGTGGGCTGCGGCGGCATCAGCGCCTTTGGGCCTTCCCGGCTTGCCTGCCAGCGCCCCACCCCCTACCTGCAGGGCGACAAATTCGGCGAGATCGTTGAAAAATGCCACAGGGCGGGCATCCGGGTGATCGCGCGGTTCGACGTCAGCAAGGTGCACAAGGCGTACCTGGAAACCAACCCGGACTGGTTCACCCGCCGGGCCGACGGCTCCCCCGCCTACTTTGAGGACTGCGCGGCGGTCTGCGTCAACGGCGCCTACCAGCAGGAGCGTATTCTGGAAGTTTTGCAGGAAGCCCTGACCCGCTATCCGCTGGACGGCATCTTCTTCAACATCCCCGGCTACCCCACCACGGACTACGACGGAAACTACGTGGGCATCTGCCAGTGCGAAAACTGCCGCAGGCGGTTCTTCCAGTGGTCGGGCGGGCTGACCCTGCCCACCGTGGAGGACGACGGCGACCCGGTATACCGCCGGTACGAGGAGTTCAAGGTATACACGGTGGCCGACATGCTGCACAAAGTCCGCAGCCTGATCAAGAGCATTGCCCCCAACGTCCCGCTGAGCACATACAGCGACGACGGTATCGACATCGTGCGGTGCGAGGCGCAGTCGGCCATAACGCCAAAGCATTTCTGGCTTTATTCCGGCTCCGAGGACCCCGCGGCCATCAAGACCACTTTCCCCGCCAAGGTCCCCAGCGACTGCGCCATTAACGCGGTGGACATCCCATACCGCTTTATGGGCGTGTCCACCTGGCTGAACCAGATCCGGCTGTACCAGAGCGCGGCGGTGGGCGGCAATCTGGACTGGTGCATCGTCGGCTCGTTCAAGGATTATCCCGACCGCGCCAATTTCGAGGGCGTCGGCGAGGCGTTCCGGCTGCATGCCCGGCACGAGACGCTGTTTGCCCGGCTGCAGAGCACAGCGCGGGTGCTTTTGGTCAACCCGCGGCCCTTTTATCAGTTCAGCACCAACCTGATGTACAACGAAAAAGAGTACCGCGGCATTGTGCACATGCTCAAGGAGCGGCACATTCCCTTTGACACGGTGATCCTCAGCGCCATAGAGGAATTTGCCGACCGGCTGGACCAGTACGACGTCGTCATCCTGCCCGACCTGCCCCGCGCCCCCGGGCCCCGGCTCCGCAAAGCGCTGCTTTCCACCAGCGCCGCCGTTGTGGGCACCGGCCGCACCTTCCAGGAAGCGCCGGAGCTGCTGGAGCGGCTGTTCGGGGTGCGCATCCGCGGGAAGGTGGAACCGTTGGCGGCCAGCTACCTGCTTACCCAGCCCAAGGAGGTGTTCCGCTCCTTCCCGCAGCGGGACTGGGTGTTTTTGCACCTGGACAGCTACCGGATGGAGCTGACCGGCGCCGAAGGCCTGCTGCCGCTGGTGGGCGCAGCCCCCTACGGCCCGCCCGAGCGCGCCTACGGCCACAGGCTGACCGGCGACCGGATGGCGGCGGTCTGCGGCGGCAAAAACCTGTACCTGCCCTGGCTGCCCGGCACCTTGTACTATACCCTCGGCTACGAGGACCACAAGGATATATTTTTGGATCTGCTGGACCGGGTGCGGCCGATGCGGCAGCCCTTTGAGACCGACGCGCCGGGCTGCGTGGACGTTTTCTTCCACCGCACCGGCCCGGACGAATATCTGGCGCAGCTGATCAACCTCAGCGGCTTCAACGGCGTCACCATGGCAAAGCCGCTGCCGCTGGAGGGCATCCGCCTGACCGTGACCGGCAGGCAGCCCGCGTCGCTGGAACTGCTGACGGCGGACGGGCTGGAGCCGCAGCCCGTCTCCGGCTCCGAACTGACCCTGCGGTGCCCCGGCTGCTACGCCGGCTACCGCATCACCTGCCGGTGACCGCTTCCGTACCGTACGCAAAGGACCCATCACACAAAGCAAGGAGGACGCAAACAATGGATGTCAAGCAGACGATCGAACAGGCAAACCGGAAGGCCGCCGAGATCCTGACCCGGGGCCGCCCGGTCTGGGTGGACGTGCAGCCCGCCGGCGATGTGATCCCCGGCATGACGCCGGACACCATCCTGATCGCCGGTCCGCCCATCGCGCCGGAAGATATTCCCGCGCCGGTCAGGACCGCCATCTGCGGCGCGCTGATCTACGAGCAGCGCGCCAAAACCGCCGGGGAGGCCTGGCAGCTGGTGACCGGCGGCAAGATCCGGGTGGAATCCGCCCAGGACCACGACGCCGCCTGCGGCGCGGCGATGGCCACGTCGTCCTCGATGCCGGTCTGCGTGGTGGAGGACAAGACCTACGGCGGCAGAGGATTTTGCGCGGTGCATCCCGGCAACAAACAGAACGTATTGCGCTGGGGCTTTTACAACGAGGAAGTCCAGCGCGATCTGGTCTGGTTCCGCGACCATTACGGCCCGGCGCTGGGGCAGACGGTGCGGCGCATGGGCGGCATCGACCTGATCGGCGTGATGAGCAAGACCGCCGGCATGGGCGACGAAAACCACAACCGCCAGCCCGCCGCCTCGATGCACATGGCGCTGCAGATGATCCAGACCATGATGGAGATGGAGTTCGACCACCGGGACGAGATCGTCAACCAGCTTGCCGCCAACGACCGGTTCTTTCTGCATGTGATGATGGCCGGCGCCGAGAGCGTGCTCGCTTCGGTGAAAAAGGTGCCTTTCAGCACGGTGATGGTGGCCATGGGCGGCAACGGCGTCAAATTCGGCGCCCGGTTTGCCGGGACCGGGGCGCGCTGGTTTACCGTGGACGCGCCGCTGATCGAGGGGCTGTTCCTCAAGCCCAACTACACCCGGGACGACCTGCTGGGCTTTTTGGGCGACAGCTGCGTCACCGAGGTCTACGGCCTGGGCGGCATGTCTGCCAGCGCGGGGCCAGGCTACGTGATCCTGACCGGCTCCACCTTTGCCGATGCGCTGCAGCGCTCCGCCGACGCCCGCAAGGTCTGTGTGGCCGAACACCGGTTTGCTCCCATCCCGTGGGACGGCGGGCAGGGCTTCCCGGTCGGGGTGGACGCTCGCAAGGTGGTCGGGCTGAACATCCTGCCCACCAGCCACGGCGGCGGCACCCTGAAAACGGGCGGCCAGGGCACGATGGGTTCGGCCAAGCTGCCGATGGATTGTTTCCGGCAGGGCCTGCTGGCGATCCGCGAGATCATGACGGAGGAGGCCGGCAAGGAATGAGCCTGTTTACCATTTTGCAGAAAGACACCTATGTGGATTCGCTCGCCTCCCTTTTTACCATGTCGGTGCTGATGGACTGCGAGGGCGTCGAGAGCGCCTACGCCGGCATGGCGACCGCGTCCGGCAAGCAGACGCTGGAGGAACTGGGCCTTGCGGACGACCAGGCGCGCGGCGCTGGCGAGGGCGATTTCGTCATCGCGGTGCGGGCGGCCAGCCGCGAGGCGTTCGAGGCCGCAATGGCCAAAACCAAAAAGGCCCCGCCGCCCACCGAAGCGCAGAAACCGGCTTTCCGCACCGTGGAGGAGGCGGTGCGCGCCGAACCGCGCGCCAACATCTGCTCCATCGCCGTACCCGGCGAATATGCCTGCGAGGTGACAAAGCAGGCGCTGGAGCTGGGGCTGCACTGCATCGTGTTCAGCAGCAACGTTCCGCTGGCGCAGGAGCGCGAGATGAAAGAGCTGGCACGGCAAAAAGGCCTGCTGTGCATGGGGCCGGACTGCGGCGTCGCCAACATCAACGGCGCGGCCTTTGTGCTGTCCAGCATCAACAACCGGGGTCCCTTTGGCATCTGCGGCGCGTCCGGGTGCGGCATCCAGCATGTGGCGGCCTTCCTGCACGAGGCGGGCAGCGGCGTGTCGCAGACCATCGGCACCGGCGGCAACGACCTGAAGGAGGAAGTCGGCGGCATCACCATGCTGATGGGCATCGACGCGCTGGAGAACGGCCCCGACACCGAGTACATCGTCCTGATCTCCCGCAAGCCGGACCCCGGCGTGCTGCAGACCCTGACCGACCGCATCCGCCGCTGCAAAAAGCCGGTGGTCGCCTGCTTCATGGGGGCGGACCGGGCGGCGGTGGAGGCTTCCGGCGCGCTGTGGGCCGGCGACCTGGACGGCTGCGCCCGGCAGGCGCTCTCGCTGATCGGCCGGCAGATCGACTTTGACAGCGACGAGGCGCTGACGGCGATGGCGCGCGAGGCGGTCGAGGGCATGAGCCCGCAGCAGAAATACGTGCGCGGCGTCTATTGCGGCGGCACCTATTGCGACGAGGTGATGCAGACGATGCAGCCGGTGATCGGCGGCATCCATTCCAACTGCCCGCTCTCGCCGGAGCTGCGTCTGGCGGACTCCCGCGTCAGCGTGGGCAACACGGTGATCGACAGCGGCGAGGAGGAATTTACCCGCGGCCGCCCGCATCCCACGCTGGAGCCGTCCATGCGGCTGCCGCTGATCGCCCGCGAGGGGCTTGACCCTGAAACCGCGGTGATCCTGCTGGATTTCATCCTGACCCCGCCGGAACACATCGACCCCGCCGGCGTCACCCTGCCGGCGCTGACCCGCGCCATGGAGCAGGCCCGCGCCCGCGGCGGGAAGCTGGCGGTGGTCTGCTCGGTGCTGGGCACCGACGCCGACCTGCAAAACGTCGATCTGCAGCGGCAGAAGCTGCGGGACGCCGGCGTTTATGTCTGCCGGTCCAACCGGCAGGCCGGCCAGCTTGCCGCCAGGATCATTCAATTGAAACAGGAAAGGGACAGCAAATGACAAATACCGACAAGATCCAGGCGCTGTTCGATTCGCAGCTGGTGGCGGTCAACATCGGGCCCCGGCTGTTTGGCGAAGCGCTGGAAAAACAGAACGTGGAAGTCGTCCAGGTGGACTGGCGGCCGGTCGCAGGCGGCGACCGCCAGATGCAGGAAGTGCTGGCGGCGCTGGGTATGTAAACCGCCGCGCCCATACGCCCGCCCGGGCGGAAAGGAGAATGTGTATGAAGGTCCTTGTCTGCAATGTGGGCAGCACCTCGCTGAAGTTCAAGCTGTACGACATGCCCGCCGGCCACGCGCTGGCGCAGAGCCGGGTGGAACGGGTCGGCAGCCTGGACGACGCGATCTTCCAGTACGAAAATCTGCAGTCCGGCTGCCGTATCGTCGAGGAAAAAGCCGCCGTCCCGGATCACGGCGACGGCATCCGGCGGTTCCTTGCCTGCCTGACCGGCGCGCAGGCCGGCGCGCTGGACTCGGTGCGCCAGATCGAGCGGGTGGGCTTCAAGACCACCTTGTCCAAAGGCCATTTCGGCGACCACGAGCTGACGGACGAGGTCATCGAGGGGATGCGCGCCTGGCTGCCGCTGGCGCGGCTGCACAACACCGGCTACCTGCAGGCCATCGGCATGCTGCGTCAGGCGCTGCCCGACGCGGTCTTTCTGGGCTGCTTCGAGACCGGGTTCCACCGGGACATCCCGCTGGAACGCCGCCTTTACGGCGTTCCCTATGAATGGTACGAGAAATACGGCGTGCAGCGGCTGGGCTACCACAGCGCCTCGCACGGATACATCGCCGGCGTGCTTGACCAGATCAGCGGCGGCAGCTACCGGGCGATCTCCTGCCATCTGGGCGGCAGTTCCTCGGTCTGCGCCATCCGGGACGGAAAAAGCATCGACACCAGCTTTGGCATGTCGCTGCAGTCCGGGCTGATCCACGCCACCCGCGTGGGGGATATGGACTGCGATCTGTACGAGTTCCTGCGCCACGAGGGCCTGACCGACGCGCAGATCCACGAAGGCTTCGAGCAGAAAGGCGGCCTGCTGGGCATCTCGGGCGTCAGCGGCGACCTGCGCTATATCGAGGCCGCAGCCAGGGACGGCAACCGCCGCGCGCAGTTGGCCATCGACGTGCTGGTCAGCGGCATCGTACATTATATAGGTGCGTTTTACCTGGACCTGGGCGGCTTGGATCACCTGGTCTTTACCGCCGGCATGGGGGAAAACTCGGGCCTGCTGCGCCGTCTCGTCTGCGAAAGGCTCGGCGCTCTGGGCGTCGTGCTGGACTTGGAAAAGAACGCCGCCTGCCACGGCGTCCGGCAGGAGCTGACCGGCCCGGGGTCCCGGGTCAGGGTGTTTGCCATCCCCACCAACGAGGAGCTGGGCATCGCCCGCCGCACCTATGCGTATGTGCGGCGCTGAGGCCGGGCGCTTTCCCCGGACCGTGCGGCGGGAAAACGGCGTGGTCTGCGTGGATGTGGGGATCCCGGGCGAGCCCCGGCGCGGGGTATTGTCGCCCGAAACGCTGGCCGATCTGCAAAACGGCGGCGGGACGGCCGCCGCGCTGTGGGGGCAGGCGCTGCGCGCCGGCGATTATGCCGCCCTGCGCGCGATGCCCCCCGCAGACCGGGACCTGACCAGCGAGCCGGTCACAGAGACCGAGCTTTGCGCGGCCGACGGCCAGACAGAGCTTCCCATCACCTGTTACCGCACGGCGGCGGGCGCGGCGGCGCGCCCTGCGCTGGTGTACCTGCACGGGGGCGGGTTCCGGTTCGGTTCCCGCCGCAGCGCCGCGCATTCCACCCGTCTGCTGGCCCAGCTCAGCGGGGCGGCCGTGTTCAGCGTGGAATACCGCCTTGCGCCGGAATATCCCTTCCCCTGCGCCACCCGGGACGCCTGGTGCGCCCTGCGCTGGGTGTGCCGCAACGCGGAGCGGCTGGGCATAGACCGCAGCCACGTACTGATCGGCGGCGACAGCGCGGGCGGGAACCTGGCGGCCGCCTGCGCCCGGCGGGACAGAAATATGCGCACCGGCCTACTGAAAGGCCAGCTGCTGGTGTACCCGGTGCTGAGCCAGCGGGAACCGGACCTGCCGGGGTACCGGTTTTCCCTCTCGGACTACCAGATCTGCGAGGAACACCGGCGCTGGGCCCAGGCCGAGATCCTTTCTTTAAAGCAGACGATGGACGCGTTCCGCCTCTATACCCGGACCGACCGGGAGGATCTTTCGCCCGACGCCTCGCCGCTTCTGGACAAAAACTTCGCGGGCCTGCCGCCCACCTGGCTTTTCTGCGCCGAGTTCGACTCCCTCACCCGGCAGGCCAGGGCCTATGCGGCGCGGCTGGCCGCGGCCGGCGTGCCGGTCTGCCTTACCGTATACCGGGGCATGGCCCACGGCTTTATGAACCGGCTGGGCCGCTACCCGCAGGCCGAACTGCTGCACCGGGACATGGCGCAGGCGCTGGGGCAGGCGTCCGGCTGACCTCCGGGCGGTGCCGTCTTGTTTCAACCGACCGATATCCGCAACTTTTCCACTTACCATTTCAGAAAGGACGTGTTATTATGAAAATCGGACTGATCGGACTGGGCATCATGGGCAAGCCCATGGCAAAGAACCTGCTGAAAGCCGGCTACCAGCTGGCGGTCAACGACCGCAACGAGGCCAGCGTGGCCGAGGTCGTGGCCGCAGGCGCGGCCGCCGCCACGCAGGCGGAGATCGGCGGAACCTGCGACGTGGTGCTGACCATGCTGCCCAACTCCCCCCAGGTCAGGGAAGTCATGCTGGGGGAGGACGGCGTGGCCGCCCACATGAGACCCGGCTCGGTGTTCATCGACATGAGCTCCATCAACCCGGTGGCCAGCAAGGAGATCGCCGCGGTGCTGGAGGCCAAGGGCATCGACATGCTGGACGCCCCGGTCTCCGGCGGCGAGCCCAAAGCCGTCGACGGCACCCTGAGCTTTATGGTGGGCGGCAAACAGGAAGTCTTTGACAAGTTCAAAGATCTGCTGGGCGCCATGGGCGCCAGCGTCGTTCGCTGCGGCGAGGTGGGCGCAGGCAACACCACCAAACTGGCCAACCAGATCATCGTGGCCTGCAACATCCAGGCCCTGGCCGAAGCGCTGACCCTGGCCCAGAAGGCGGGCGTCGACCCGCAGCTGGTGTTCGAGGCCATCCGCGGCGGCCTGGCCGGTTCCACCGTCATGAACGCCAAGGCCCCCATGATGATCGCCGGGGACGAGAAGCCCGGCTTCAAGATCGACCTGCACATCAAGGACCTGAACAACGCGCTGGACTGCGCCCATGCCGTGGGCGCGCCGGTCCCCATGACCGCCGGGGTGCAGGAGGTCCTGCAATGGCTGCACAGCCAGGGCGAAGGCCAGCACGACCACAGCTGCATCGCCCATTACTACGAAAAGCTGGCCGACATCCAAATCGGCCGCTGAACCCGCAGAGAAGGAGGGGGTCGCCATGAACAGCCGCCTGCGCGCCGACGCCGACGCCATCGTCCGGCAGGCCATCCATGCGGTGCTGCCGGACGAGGCCGTCCGCCGCGCGCTGAAAGGCCGGACATTCCCCGGCCGGGTGTTGCTGGTGGCCGCCGGCAAAGCGGCCTGGCAGATGGCCCGCGCCGCGTCAAACTGCCTGGGCGACCGGCTTTTTGCCGGCGTGGTGGTGACCAAATACGGCCATGTCAAGGGCGAACTGCCCCGCTGCGCCTGCTTTGAGGCCGGCCACCCGGTGCCGGACGAAAACGGCTTTGCCGCCACCGGCAGGGCGCTGGAACTGGTGCGCGGCCTTTGCGCCGGCGACACCGTGCTGTTTTTGCTGTCCGGCGGCGGCAGCGCGCTGTTTGAGCAGCCGCTGATCCCCGCCGGGGAGCTGCAGGACGTCACCGGCCAGCTGCTGGCCTGCGGCGCCGACATCGTCGAGATGAACACGGTGCGCAAGCGCCTGTCCGGCGTCAAGGGCGGCCGCTTTGCCCTGGCCTGCGCCCCGGCCAAGGTCTGCGCGGTCATCCTGTCGGACATCATCGGCGACCCGCTGGACATGATCGCCTCCGGCCCCGCCTGCCCCGACTCCACCACCTGCGCCGACGCGCTGGCCGTGGTGGAAAAATACCGCCTTCGCCTGAGCGAACAGGCCCTGGCCTGCCTGCGGCAGGAGACGCCCAAGCGGCTGGACAACGTGGAGACGTGCGTCACCGGCAGTGTGCGGGAACTGTGCGCCGCGGCGGCGGAAGCCTGCCGCGGGCTGGGCTACGAACCGATCCTGCTGACCGACCGGCTTTGCTGCCAGGCCAGGGAGGCGGGCAGCTTCCTGGCCTCGGTGCTCAAGACTCACGAGACCCCGGGCAAACCGCTGGCCTTTCTGGCCGGCGGCGAGACGGTGGTGCGCCTGACCGGCCACGGCCTGGGCGGCCGCAATCAGGAGCTGGCGCTGGCCGCCGCGGACGGCATCGCCGGCATGGCGGACGCCGCGGTGTTCAGCGTCGGCTCCGACGGCACCGACGGCCCCACCGACGCGGCGGGCGGCTATGTGGACGGCGGCACCAAAGCGGCGCTGGCCGCCAAAGGGCTGAATATCCACCAGGTTCTGGCCGACAACGACGCCTACCACGCCCTGCAGGCGGTGGGCGGACTGATCGTCACCGGCCCCACCGGCACCAATGTCAACGACGTGGCGGTGGCGCTGGTGCGCTGAGCGGCGCAGAGACCTTCCCATGGCCGGACGCTCCCCCGTCCGGCCATTTTTTGCATCCCCGGGCGCCCCTGCACAGGGGCGCAAATAAAAAATGCGCGGCTGCCCTGCCGCGCATTTTTTATTTGCAGCCGGCGCGGCCGCGCCCGCCGTCCCGGTGCCGCTCAGCGGAGCGCGCCGAAAATGTTTTCCGCATCGCGCACATTGGAAACGGACACCGTCCTGCCGTTTTTCAGCAGCATCGCAATGCCGCCGTCGCTGCGCCCCATGCGGTACATGACCGTGCTTTTCAAAAAGCGTACCCGGCGAATCTCGCCGCGCGGGATGGAGATCTGCCTGCCGGGCCGGCCCAGCAGATCCACCTTCTGGTACACCACCCGTTCCGACGTGACCAGAAGATAGGCGCGCCCCGCAAAGCAAAGCGCCCACACCCCGCCGTACAGCAGCGCCGCGCCGCCCGCCATGACCAGAAGCCCGATCCATGCGCTGCCAAAGGCGGGCAAGTGGAACAGCGCGTCCAAAATGGCAAAGCCGCCGATGAACGCCAGCGAGATCCCGGCCGCCAGCTCCGGTTTCCGGTAGGAAAAGGCAACGGGGTATTCCTCCCCCCGCAGGCGCTCTTTCAGCCAAGGATGCTGCCGCAGCAGCATCCCCGAATAATAGCGTCCGGTCCCGGTTTGACTGGTCTGTGCCATCGCTTTGCCCTCCCCGCGGTGTATTTCAGTCCATGTATAGCATGGTTCCTCCGGCTTGTCAATCCGCCGCGGCCGTCCGGCGCATCCAGTAGCTCTCCTCGATTTCGCCCGCAGGAGCGGCCGCGGTCCGCCCCTGCGCCCGGCCCCCTTCCCCTGTGAAATCATTCCAAAAAGATTACAAAAGTGTATACAAAACAGGAAATCCTGCCCGATCCCGCCCCAATCCCCGCCCCGCCGCGCAATGGCCGGGCGCGGCAGCCGCTTTTTGGGCAGACAGGACAAAATCGTGCAGGAATTTTTTGTCATTTTACCAGCCAATTCCGTAAAATTGACAAATCTTTGTGTAGTATATCTATCTGCGCGCATGAAAACTTATCTAAAATGCAGATTTACAAACCCCGCAAAATTGTATACAATACAATCAGTTTCCAACCGGACCCCTGCTGTTGGAGCCCGGCCGATTTATAAACCACAAGGAGGAAAACACAATGAAAAGCACACGCTTACGCAAGGCGTCCAGCCTGATCCTGGCGTTGGCACTGACAGGCTCTCTGCTGGCCGGCTGCGGTTCGGGCAGCAGCGGCGGCGCGGTCTCGGAAAGCGGCGGCGCGGCGCAGACCGGCCAGTCCGGCGGCGCCAAAGACTCGCTGAACGTGGTGACCTACACCGACCCCTTGGGCGTCTTTCCGCTGCATGTGGATTACGGCGCCGACAAGACCCGGGACGGCGTCTTTTTCCAGCAGGTCTACGACACGCTGTTCCGCCTGGACGAGGAAGGCAACCCCATCCCCTGGCTCGCCACCGACTACGAGGTCTCGGCGGACGGCCTGGAGTGGACCTTCACCCTGCGCGACGACGTTTACTTCCACACCGGCGAGAAAATGACCGCCGAGGACGTGGTGTTCAGCTGGGAGACCGCCCTGAAAGAGAACCCCACCTCCGCCACCTCCATGCTCAACGGCCTTGCCGGCGGCGAGGTCATTGACGACACCCACTGCAAGGCGATCCTGTCCCATGTCAGCCCCGCTTTCCTGAACATGCTCTGCACCCAGATGGGCGTCATCATCAGCAAGGATTACTACGAGGAGGTGGGCGGCGCCGACGGCTATGCCGCCCATCCGGTCGGCACCGGCGCTTACAAGTTCGTCTCCCGGACCAGCGGCGAAAAGATCGTTTTGGAAGCCAACGAGGATTACTGGGCAGGCGCTCCCTCCATCAAGGATGTGGAGATCACCATCATCAGCAACGTCAGCACCCAGTTCATCGCGCTGGAATCCGGCGACGCCGACGTCATCGTCAACGCGGACCTGGCCTCCTGCACGCGGCTGGCCGAAAATTCCATCGCCACCTGGACGCAGGCGGACTCCGCCACCCGGACCCTGATCTCCTTTGGCTGGGTCAACGATTATATCCGCGACGACCTGAACCTGCGCATGGCGATCCAGAGCGCCATCAACAAACAGGACCTGCTGGACGGCGTTCTGTTCGGTTACGGCAAAACGCTGGACATCGACGTCGTCACCGGCTTCCCCACCTCCCCGGAGGAGGGCACCTACACCGTGATCCCCTACGACCAGGACGCGGCCAGGGAGTATCTGGCCAATTCCAACTACGACGGCCGGGAACTGGAGATCTACGTGATCACCGGCTCCACCTGCGAGAAGGCCGCCCAGATCATCCAGGGCCAGCTGGCGGAGGTGGGCATCAACACCTCGGTCGTCCCCTGCGACAACGCCACCTTCACTTCGGCACAGCGCAACGCCACCGCCGACCTGATGATCTCCGACAACACCAACGTCTGGTTCGATTTCTGCAACCCCGGCGCCAGCTACAACCCGGATATGGAGACCACCTACAAGCCGGAGGAATACTTCCAGGATTACCAGGTGCTGAAAGACTACTACGCCCAGATCGCCGTGGAGCAGGACCCGGACGCCCGCAAGCAGCTGATGGCCGACCTGATGTCTTTCGGCGTTGAAAACGCGTACCAGATCCCGCTGTACGCCTCTGTGAACGCGGTCGCCTACAACAAGGAGCTGCAGGGCGTCACCGCAAGCCCGGTCTCCGACTTTTACATCGCCAACCTGAGCTGGAGCTGAGTCCGCTCTGACAGGACCCGCCCCCAAGGCAGGCGCAGGCCTGCGCCCGCTTTGGGGAAGGCAGCTCCCAACCATTTCCGCAAACAGGACCGGAGGGGGCAGAGAGAAAACGGAATCCGTTTTTCGCTCTGTCCCCTCTGCGCTTTGCAGGCCGCGCGTTCCAGGCCGGCCAAAATCCATCTGCCCTGCTGTGATAGGAGGCGCCCCATGCTGAAATACACCGCCAAGCGGATTTTGATGCTGATCCCCACCATCATCGGAATCACGCTGTTCATCTACCTGATCATGTCGCTGGTCCCCGGCGACCCCGCCGAGCTGCTCTCGCCGCCGGAGGCCACGGCGGAGGAGGTCGAGGCGCTGCGGGTCGAACTCGGCCTGGACAAACCGATCCTTGTGCAGTATCTGACCTATATGTGGAACATCCTGCACGGCGATTTCGGCGTGTCCTGGTTCACCCAGCAGCCGGTGATCGACGAGATCGTGAGCCGGATGCCCTACACCCTTTCCCTTGGCATTTACTCCACCCTGATCGCAAGCATCATCAGCATCCCGCTGGGCACGCTGACCGCGGTAAAGCACAACACCCTGCCCGACTACCTGCTCACCTTCCTGTGCCTGGTGTTCGCCGCCATGCCAAACTTCTGGCTTGGCATCATCCTGCAGATCAACCTGAGCCTGGAGACCGGCTGGTTCCCGGCCTACGGCATGGGGACGCTGCAACACTATGTGCTGCCGGTGATCGCGGTCTGCGCGGCAAGCGTGGCCAACAACATCCGCTCCACACGCACCTGGGTGCTTGACGTGATCCGCTCGGACTATGTCCGCACCGCGCGGGCAAAGGGCGCCAGCGAGGTGGTCGTGATCATGAAGCACGCGCTGCGCAACGCGCTTTTGCCCATCGTCACCGGGCTGGGCTCCTCCTTTGCCGGCGTCCTGGGCGGCTCGGTGGTGATCGAGACCGTGTTCGCCATCCCCGGCATCAGCACCTATCTGACAAGCGCGGTCAAGACCCGGGACATGCCGATCATCATGGGCTGCATCCTGGTGATCTCGGTCTTTGTCGGCGTCGTGAACCTTCTGGTCGACCTGATGTACTCTGTGATCGACCCGCGCGTCAAATACGAATGAGGGGTGAGGTGATCATATGACTGCAAAAAGATCCGCCGGGAACCCGGCGACCGAAAACAGCGGCAAAACGTTCAAGATCAGCAGAAAAGGCCGCTACAAACTGATCTGGATGCGTTACAAACGCAACAAACTGGCCATGCTGGGCATGGTGGTGTTTATCGTGATGCTGCTGGCCGTTTTTGGCGCGCCGCTGTACATCGACTACGACGAAGCGATCACCCAGCACATCGTGGACGCCTTTACGCCGCCGGGCAGCGAGCATATCTTCGGCACCGACCAGCTGGGGCGCGACCTGTTTGCCCGCGTGATCTACGGCGGCCAGATCTCTCTGGGCGCTGGCCTGGCCACCGTGGCGGTATCCTTTGTGGGCGGCGTCGTGCTGGGCGGCATCGCCGGGTATTTCGGCGGCAAGGTGGACAACATCATCATGCGCGTCTGCGATATGCTGATGGCCATTCCCGGCACGATGCTTGCCATGGCGATCGTCGCCGCGCTGGGCGCCGGCCTGGACAAGCTGCTGCTCTCGCTGGCCATTGTGCAGATCCCCGGCAGCGCGCGCACGGTGCGCGCCGCCATCATGAACCTGCGCAATTCCGAGTTCATCGAGGCCGCGCGGTGTTACGGCACCGGCAGCGCCCGGGTCATTTTCAAGCATCTTCTGCCCAACATCCTCGGGCCGCTGATCGTCACCACCTTTATGACCCTGGGGCAGATCATTTTGTGCATCGCGGCCATGGGCTACCTCGGCATCGGCGTCCAGGCCCCCACGCCGGAATGGGGCAGCATCATCTCCGAGAATCAGAGCAACATCCGCTACTACCCCTATCTCGGCCTGATCCCCGGTCTCTTCATTATGATTTCCGTGCTCAGCCTGAACTTTATCGGCGACGGCCTGCGCGACGCGCTTGACCCGAAGATGAAGAATTGAGGTGCCCAAATGGAAAAACTGCTTGAGATCAAGAACCTAAAGGTTCAATACAATACCGACGAGGCCGTCGTCTACGCGCTGAATGATTTCTCCCTGGACCTGGAAAAAGGCGAGATCCTGGGCGTCGTCGGCGAGACCGGCGCGGGCAAGACGACGATGGCGCTGAGCGTTATGAAGCTCCTTCCGGAACATGTGGCGCAGGTCACGGGCGGCAGTATCGCCTACAACGGCAAAGACGTTTTTCAAATGTCCAAAAAGCAGCTGCGGGCCTTGCGCGGCGCCGAGGTCTCGATGATCTTTCAGGACCCCATGACCAGCCTGAACCCGGTCATGACCGTGGGCGACCAGATCGACGAGGTCCTGAAGATCCACAACCCCTCCATGTCCCGGCAGGAACGGGACGAGAAGGTGGCCGAGATCCTGACCCTGGTCGGCATCCCGCCGGAGCGCAGGGTCCAGTTCCCGCACCAGTTTTCCGGCGGCATGAAACAGCGCGTGGTCATTGCGATGGCGCTGGTCGCCAAACCCAACCTGCTGCTTGCGGACGAGCCGACCACGGCGCTGGACGTGACCATCCAGGCGCAGATCCTGACGCTGATGAAAAACCTGCAGGAGCAGTTCGGCACGTCGATGATCTTTATCACCCACGATCTGGGGATCGTGGCGGAGTTCTGCGAAAACGTCGCCGTCGTCTACGGCGGCGAGGTGATCGAGCGCGGCACGGTGGAGCAGGTCTTTGCCCGGACGGCCAACCATCCCTACACGGACAGCCTGTTCCGGTGCATCCCCGACCTGACCGGCAGCGTGAGCCGCCTGACCCCCATCCCCGGCTTTGTGCTGGATTCCCGGACCGTTCCCGCCGGCTGCCCCTTTGCGGACCGGTGCGCCAGATGCACCGAATTGTGCCGGAGCAAAAAACCGTCGATTCACTATGTTGAGGATGGCCACTACATCAAGTGCCACCTCTACGAGAATGAGGTGGGCAAATGCGCGAAACATTGATCGAGGCCGTAAACCTGAAAAAATACTTTCCCACAAACGCCGGCGTCGTCCACGCGGTGGACGATGTATCCTTCAAGATCCACGCCGGCGAGACGCTGGGCGTCGTGGGCGAATCCGGCTGCGGCAAATCCACGCTGGGCCGGGCGCTGATCCGCCTGTACGACCCGACGGCGGGCAAGGTCCTGTACCGCGGCCAGGACATCGCCGCCATGGGGCGCGAGGAGTTCCGCCGGGTGCAGAAACAGATGCAGATGATCTTTCAAGACCCCTACTCTTCGATCAACCCCCACTTTTCCGTGGGCGAGACCATTCTGGATCCGCTGCGGGTCTCCAAAACCATCGCCGACAAGGGCGAGCGGATGGCCAAAGTGGCCCAGACGATGGAGCTGTGCGGCCTGCCGGAGCGGTACTTCAACACCTATCCCCACGAGCTGGACGGCGGCCGGCGGCAGCGCGTCGGCCTGGCCCGCGCGCTGGTGCTCGACCCGGAGTTCATCGTCTGCGACGAGCCGGTCTCGGCGCTGGACGTCTCGATCCAGGCGCAGATCCTCAACCTGCTGATGGACCTGCAGGAAAGCCGCCGGATCGCCTATATGTTCATCACCCACGACCTCTGCGTCGTGCGCCACATCAGCCACGACATCATGGTCATGTACATGGGCCAGGTGGTGGAGTACGCCCCCCGGGACGAGCTGTTCCAGCATCATGTGCACCCCTACACGGTGGGCCTGCTCAACGCCATCCCGACGGTGGACCTGAGCAAGCGCAGCCGGGAACGCCACCTGCTTTCCCGCGAGGTCTCCAACCCCATCGACCCGGCACCCGGCTGCCGTTTTGCCAGCCGCTGCCCCTACGCGTCGGAAAAATGCAAGGAACCGCAGGTTTTGACCGAGATCGCGCCCAGGCATTTTGTGGCCTGCCACGAGTGCGCGAAATAAACCGGCCGCCCGGGCGGAAAGAGAAAGGTGAGAGCCATGGAACGCACAAACGACGTCAGCTGGCGGCAGCTCACGCTGGGCCACCTGTCGCGCAACAAATTCTGGGGCGAGGACCCCGACACACAGTATCACCCGGTGGTGGCGTCGTCCGTCCTGGTACAGGACGGCGGCACACGCATCCTGGTCGACCCCACCCTGCCGGTGGAGGAGATGGAGCGCCGTCTGCAGCGCTGCTGCGGCCTGGACCGGACCGGCATCGACATTGTTTTTGCCACGCATTTTCACACAGACCACCGCGTGGACGCCGAAAAATACCCCAACGCCCGGCTGTACATGTCGCCGGAGTCCGTCCGGGAAGCCGCGGACCTGCGCAGCCAGGGCGGCCCCCTGGCGCAGGCTTTTTTGAACGGCGCCGTCTTTGACTTTCAGGCCGCCCCGCGGCGGCTTTCCCCCAACGTGGCGGTGCAGCCCCTGCCGGGGCACACGCTGGGGCTGGCGGGCCTTGTTTTTACCAGCGGCGGCAAACGGGTGCTGCTGTCCGGCGACACCATCATGAACCGGGAATACTACCGCGCCCGCGAGGGTTACTTTATCGACGCCAGCCAGCAAAAGACCGCCGCGTCGATGGAATGGGCCGCCGCCAACACGGACGTCATCGTTCCCGGCCACGGCGACTGGTTTTTTGCCGATGAAACGGCCGCAGCCGGCGCGCCGCTGGACTGGCGCAAGCTGAATCTGTGCGCCGCCGGCGAGGAGGCTGCCGTTCTGGTCCGGGCCGGGACGGAGACGCTGCTGATCAACCCCGTCCTGCCGGGGCACCTGCTGCGGGACGCGCTGTTTGACGCCGCCGGACTGGAGCCTTCGGCCGTCACGCGGGTGCTCTGCCTGAAAAACGACCCGCAGCACACGCGGGATCTGCCGGTGATGAAAAACGCCCGTTTTTATCTGCCGGAACGGCTTGCCGTCGCGCCGGGCAGCGCGCCCGCCCCCGGCAGACCGGCGTTCGAAGCCTGGCGGCCGACGCCGTCGCTTCCGGTCGCCGTGGCCGATGCCGGCGGGACCGCCGTCTGCCTGTTCGGCTACGGCGGCCGGCGGATCGCGGTGGCCGCCGGTCCCTGCGGCAGGCAGTTCCTGCTTGACCGCGGGGTGGACGTGGCCCTTGCGGGCGGGCCGGAACAGTTCCTCAGCTGACCTCTGCCCCCCAAGGAGGATGCATTTTGGAAAGAAAGGACAGTGACCCATGAACAACCAGTATTGGTGGCAGGACCGCGCCTGGAGGATCGTCCAGACCAACCTGCGCGAGATCGACATGGCGGACATGGACGCCGGGGAGTATGTCCGCCAGCTGCAGGACTTCAACGCCAACACGGTCATCATAAACACCGGCGGCATCGCGGCCAGCTACGACTCCCATCTCCCCTTCCACGCCCGCAACCGCTTTTTGACCGGCGACAGCCTGAAAACGGTGGTCCGGGCCTGCCAGGACGCGGGCATCCGGGTCATCAGCCGGGTGGATTTTTCCAAAGTCCGCACGCCTTTGTACGAGCAGCATCCCGAGTGGGCCTACGTCAGCCCCCGGGGGGAGATCATCAACTACCACGGGCTGATCCACATGTGCTTCAACAGCGAGTATCAGCAGAAATATGCGCTGGACATCCTGCGCGAGATCATCCGCGACGTGGACCCGGACGGGTTTTTCCTGAACATGGGCGGGTATTCGGTGGCGCTGGACTACACCAGGGGCTACCAGGGCATCTGCCAGTGCGAAAACTGCCGCAGGCGGTTCCGCGAAATGTTCGGCCTGGAGCTGCCGCTGGCCGACGACCCGGACGACCCGGTCTATCAAAAGTACAAGGAGTTCCAGGACCTGACCGTCGACGAGTATTACCGGAACATAAAGGCCCTGATCCGGCAGGAAAAGCCGGAGCTGCTCTTTTTCCCCATCGACATGCTCCGCGGCGAGATCGGCACGTTTTTTGACGGGGCCGACCGGAACAACTACATGTACAAGGGTTCCGAGCTGCTCAAGCTGGAAAAGTATTCCAGTCCCGAAAAGGTCGCGTCCGTCACCAGCGTGGATTTCATCGACATGTGGTACCGCCACGCGGCGGTGTCCCCCCACGAACAGGAACTGCGCCTTGCCCAGATGCTGGCCAACGGCGGCTTTGCGGATTTTTACCAGGTGGGCCGGCTGGACAATCACCACGACCGCTCCGCGTATGCGCCGCTCAAAAAAATGTTCCGCTACCACCGGGACCATGAAGAGGACTACCACGCCAATCTCTCCGCCGCGGGCGTCGCGCTCATCTGCCCCTGGGAGACCTACTGGAACAAGGGCGAACAGCGTTTCCCGGCCGAGTATTACGGCTGGTACTATCTGCTGACCCAGCAGCACTATCTGTTTGACTGCATCCGGGCAAACGCGCTGGAGAGGCTATCCCTGGAAAAATACCACACCGTCATCCTGCCCGACATCCAAAACCTGAGCGACGCATGCGCGGCCATGCTGGACGATTTTGCACAGGCCGGCGGCACCGTGATCGCCACCGGCGAGACCGCCCTGTGGGACGCCCGCCGGAAAAAGCGTCCGAACATCGGCCTGCAGTGCCTGGGCGTGGAAAAGATCGGTTATGTCGGCCGTGGCTATCTCTCGGCCTATTTCGAGATCGGGAACAGCAAAGCCATGTTCCCGCGGTTTGCGGAAACCGACTGGATCTATCTCCACGACGTTTACTGCTATGCCGCGTACCGTTCCGGCGTGCGGCAGCACATGCGGTTCATCCCGCCGCACCGCCATTCTCCCCCGGAGGACGCCTATCCCACAAACATCACCGACTATCCCGCCTTCACCGTCAACGCCTTTGGCAAGGGGCAGGGCGTCTATGTACCGTGGAAGCCGGGCGCAGACCACTACCAGTACGGCTTCCCCCACATGGGCAGCTTTATGGCCGACCTGCTGGAGAGCGTGCTGGGCATTGAGCGCGTGACGGGCAACCTGCCGGAAGTCGTGGAGGTGGAGCACACCCGGCGGCCGGACGGCTCTGTGGATTACGTGCACCTGATCAACTACACCGGCCACAGCCAGCGGTCCTACTTCCGCCCGGTGCCCATCCGCGGCCTGGTGGTCGAACTGCCCTGGCGGAAAGCGCCGCCCAGGTCCGCCCGCAGCATGCCCCGGGACAAGCCGGTGCGCTTTGAATCCGGCGGCGGGGTCCTGCGCCTTTTTGTGGACGAGCTGGAGCTTTTTGAGGCGATCCGTCTGGACTGAGCGCTCTCCCCTGCCCTGCGGCGCTCCCCGTTCAAGAAACGGCGGACGGCGCGGACAAGCAGCGAGCCATAGAGCCTAAATAGAGCATAAAGAGGCCCCCAGCCTGCCAGGAAACCGGCAGGCTGGGGGGCTGCTTTTGCATACATTTTTTGCCAAGTGTGCGTCAAAGCGTGTACCGGCACAGAAAAAGACGCTGAAAGCAATCTTTCAGCGTCTTTCCATTTGGAAGGGGTGGTCCCTTTAGATGTTTTTTCCAGCGCGAGCACCCTGCCCGGACAAGAAGAAAAAGAGCCTGAACGCGAATTGCGTCCAGACTCAGTTTGGTGGAGTGTAAGACCAATTGAGATATCCCCGGAAATCCCTGAATTCATGGGCTTTGCGAGGCATTGGCCTTATTTTTTTGCCCTTTTTTAAGCAGAGCATCGGCAGATTCTCTGTGTGATGGGCCATTTTAGTGTTCGTCCAAAAAAGATGTCCGCTTTATCCATGCCGAAAGATTGACTGAGGGAAGCGCCTGCTTCATCGGACACATCATCCAAGGAGTTCGTCCAGCAGGTAGTTGTATTCCGGCAGCTGATCCGTGTACTCTTTCATCCATTCCCGCATAGCTCGCTTTTCCAGATTGGTGGCTTCCGTGTAATCCTCGCTGTGCCCTTCCTGCTCCATAAAATCGTATGCAAGATTCTGATAGATCTCTTTCACCAATGTTTCGGGATCTTCCAGTCGTGTTACATCGGAGTCATCAATGGAATCCGCCGCAGGCAGGCCAAGCAGAACATACCCGAACTTTTTCGAATAGACCACATCGAGCAATTCAGAGCCTTCAATGTAGTTCTGGAATACCCCAAGGACCCTCTCAAGCTCACTTTTCTTTTCCTCTAATGAACTCATGGCAACATCTCCTTCCGCCGGAATGAGCAACTTTCCCGGTCTGGTGTATGTGGTTCTTTTATTATACCGCATTTTCTTTGGCCGTGGAAGAGAGGTGGGACGGGAACTTTTCCCAATCACATGGTCTGTTCCATCGTTGCCACCCGGAAATAACCATGAGAATATGCGGGGGCCAGATCAATTTCGCCATCTGGGCAATAGACCCGGACTCCTGCTGCGGTCAACTTTTCTCCAATCGCCGCCAAACCTTCGGCGTCACGAGCCAGACGGTCGCCGTTCATCACCAGCACCCGGTCATAGACTCCATGTCGTGCATCACGGATCAGCGTTCGAATGCTCTGTCGGTTTGCATCCAAGCCGCTCTCATATTGGAGCATCTCTGCGGAAATCGAAAAACCAAGCTGGCCGGCGAGGCTTCGGAGTGCGGTGAGCTGCTGGTTTATGGCGAGACAGTTGCTTTCCGTAGACGCTCCATCTACCCGGCAGTATAGGCAGCACTTAGACATCTGATTTGACCTCCTTGAACGAATTTGGGGAGACGCTACCACTCAGCCCTGACATTCATCCCGGATGAAATCATACAGGGCTTCCGGTTCTTTCAGGCACCACTTAGTTTTTTCATCATCGGTCCAGACTTCATAGTCCGGGGCGGCATCGTAAAGCCACCAGCTGATATAGTCGTACTGGTCGTTGATCGCTTCCTTCAGCACATCCAGCAAGGCGGCAAGAAGCGGCGCTCCGCCCTCAAATACGAAATGTCCGTCTCCCATCAGGGTGAGCGCCTTACTGAACTGTTCGTCTCGATCCTATTGCGCTTGGATCTTTCGCAGGGCTTCGCAGAAGGTTTCCTTGGACAGCATTAAAGTCCCCCTCCCAGATTCTCCCCCTCCGCTTCCTGTTCGGCTTTCCATTTCAGAAGCAAGGAGATGGCCAACTCCTGAGTAGCGGGATCGACGCAGAACTCGAAGAACTTCACAGCCAACATTTCTGGCGTCAGCCCCATAGGAGCGATTA
>DWVD01000049.1 GCA_019120395.1 Candidatus Gemmiger faecigallinarum | reverse complement strand
AGGGTCGGGTGGGTGTCGTTGAGCTGGATGGCCACCTTGTCGGGCAGGTTGTCCAGCGTGCCGTACTCGCTCAGGTGGATGCCCAGGATGTCGGCGATGGAAGCGGCCGAGAAGAAATACTGCTGGCGCAGACGCAGGATCTTGCCCTCGGTGTGGTTGTCGTTGGGGTAGAGGACCTTGGAGATCAGCTCGGCGCTGGCGCTGCGGCTGATGGCGGTGGAGTAGTTGCCGGCGTTGAAGCTGCTCATGTCAAAGCTGGGGGCCTTGGCCTGCCACAGGCGCAGCTTGGAGACGCCGTTGGAGTTGTAGCCCGCCACGTACATGTCGTTGGGGATGGCCATGACGCTGTTGTAGTTCTCGTAGCGCACATGGTGGAAGCCGCCGTCCCAGCTCTCGATGGCCTGGCCGTCAAAGCGGATCTCCTGGGCCTGGTCGGGGTGGCTCTTGATCCAGACCTGGCCGCCGGGCAGCCAGTTGTCGGCGGTCTCCTGCTGCCAGCCGTCCACGATCTTCTGCTTGAAGATGCCGTACTCGTACAGGATGGAATAGCCGGTGCCGGGCACGCAGTCGGTGGCCATGCCGTCCAGGTAGCAGGCGGCCAGGCGGCCCAAACCGCCGTTGCCCAGGCCGGCGTCCGGCTCCTGGTCATAGACCTGGTCGATGCGGATGTCGGCGTCGGCCAGCACCTGCTCGGCCACTTCGTTCAGGCCCAGGTTGAACAGGCTGGTGCGCAGGCTGCGGCCCATCAGGAACTCCATGCACAGATAATATACCTGCTTATGGCCGGAACCCAGCGTCTTGGCCTGGAACACTTTCTGGCGGTCGGACATGATCTCGCGGGTGATCATGGCCAGGGCGCGGTAGATCTGGGTATCGGAGGCGACCTCCAGCGTGACCGCGTATTCGCTGGTCAGCTTGTCGCGCAGCATCTTGTCGAACTCTTTTTTGGTGTAGTTTAACACGATTTTTCTCTCCTTACATGGGCCGGCTGAAGGGGCTGGGGCCGAGGTACAGGTTTAACGGAATGGCTGCCGGTTCAAACTAACGGATGAATGATTTGACGATAGCAAACGATTTCCTGCCCCATCCTATCTTTACGATTATAGTAAAAATTCTTCCCCGATGCAAGGGATTCGGGCAACAAATCGAGATTTTTTTGTTTTTCCTCAAAAGGGGCTTTCTCTCGGCGGCATGTTATAGTATAATAATGGTGTATATCGGCGCGCCGCCGGCCGGGGTCGGCGGCGCCGGAAACGACCTTTCCCGCGCGGCGCCCGCGCGTTTATCGGTACTCTGCGAAATGCGAAAAGGAGTTGGTAAATTATGGCGACCAGCAAAGTACGTTTGAATATCTGCGGTTCAAGCTATGTCATCGCCACCAGCGAGAGCGAGGATTATATGCAGAACCTGGCCGACCGGCTGAACCTGGACATGAACGAGCTGATGAGCTCCTCCAAGTCGGTGTCCATCACCACCGCCGCCGTCATGACGGCGCTGAGCTACCGCGACGAGCTGGAAAAGGCCAGCGGCAGCGCCGACAACATGCGCCGCCAGATCAAGGATTATCTGGAGGACGCCGCCAGCGCCAAGATGGCCGCCGAGGAGCTGCGCCGCGACAACGTCGCCCTGCGCAAGCGGGTGGCCGACCTGGAAGCCCGCCTGAAGGCGCGGCAGGACATTCCGGACTGATGGGGGCAGCCGGTATGCCGCAGCAGGGCCTGCGGCCTGAGATCCTGGCCCCCGCCGGCAACGCGGAGATGCTCAGCGCCGCTGTGTTCAGCGGCGCTGATGCTGTTTATCTGGGCTTTGCGGGCTTTAACGCCCGGCGCACGGCGGGCAATTTTACACCCGAAACGCTGCCCGGCGCGGTGGCGTTCTGCCACGCCCGCGGCGTGCGGGTCCACGCGGCGCTGAACATCCTGGTCTATGAAAGCGAGCTGGACAGCCTGGCGGCCGCCATCGAGTGCGCGGCCAGGGCCGGCGTGGACGCGCTGATCGTGGACGACCTGGCCACGGCCGCGCTGGCAAAGCGCGTCGCCCCGGGCCTGGCGCTGCACGGCAGCACCCAGATGAGCATCCACACACCGGAGGGTGCCTGCCAGCTGGCGGACATGGGCTTTGAGCGGGCGATCCTGGCGCGGGAGCTGTCGCTGGCGGAGATCCGACAGATCTGCCGCAAAAGCCCCATCGAGACCGAGATCTTTATCCACGGCGCCATGTGCATGGCCGTCAGCGGCCAGTGCATGATGAGCGCCTTTCTGGGCGGGCGCAGCGGCAACCGGGGCGCCTGCGCCGGGCCCTGCCGGCTTCCCTTTGACGCCTCCGACCTGCGGCCGGGGCAGCCGGGCAAGGCCTGCCATCTGAGCCTGAAGGACATGGATCTGATCCCCCACATGGCCCGGATCATGGAGGCCGGGGTGGCCAGCGTCAAGATCGAGGGCCGCCTGCGCACGCCGGAGTACGCCGCCGCCGCGGTGACCGCCTGCCGGCTGGCCCGGGCGGGCCAGCCCTACGACGAGGCGCTGGTGCGGGATATTTTTTCCCGGTCCGGCTTCACCGACGGCTATTTCACCAACCGCAACGACGGCAAAATGTTCGGCGTCCGCACCGAGGCGGACGCCGCCCGCACCCGTGCCGCCACCCCCAAGGCCCGGGATCTTTTCCGCCGGGAATACGAGCGGGTGCCGGTGGACTTTGCCCTGACGGTGGACGAGACCGGCGCAGCCCTGACCGCCGCCGACCGGGAGGGCCACACCGCCCGGGCGGAAAGCAGGGGCGAACCCCTCTCCCCTGCCCGCAATGACCCGGCCCCCGCGCTGGAAAAGTCGCTGCGCAAGACCGGCGGCACCCCCTTTGTGGCGGGCGGATGCACCGTGACCCAGCAGGGCGGGCCCTGGTTTTTGCCGGGCAGCACCGCCAACGAGCTGCGCCGTCAGGCGCTGGCCGAGCTGCTGGAACTGCGCAGCCGCCCGGTGCCTTATGCCCTGCACCCGGTGACGCTGCCCGCCGTGTCCCGCCGTGTCCCCGCGGGGCTTCCCCGGCTGGCCGCCCGGTTTGCCCGTGTGGACCAGATGCCGGACACCGCCGCGGCGCTGGAGCTGCTGATCTTCCCGCTGGACCAGGCCGGCCAGGTGCCGGAACCGCTGCGGGGCAAGACGCTTCTGGAGCTGCCCCGGGTGATGTTTGCCCCGGGCGGCGAGGAGGTCGTCCGCCGCCGCATCCGGGACGCTGGCCCCGGCTTTGCCGGTTTTGTGATCAACAACCTGGCCCATTTCCGCCTGACGGAGGGCCTGCCGGTATTCGGCGGACTGGGGCTGAATGTGACCAACCCGCTCTCGGCCCGGCAATGCCGCCGGCTGGGGGTGAAAGGGCTGCTGATCCACCCCGAGACCCCGGTGAACATGATGCCGGGCATCACCGGCACCGGCGAGACCGCCGCGCTGTGCTACGGCCATTTGCCGCTGATGCTGACCCGCGCCTGCCCGCTGAAAAACCGTCCCGACCACGCCAGCTGCGCCGGCTGCAGCCACGCAGGACGCCTGCGGGACCGCAAGGGCAAGGATTTCCCGGTGCGGTGTTCGCTGCCGGTCAACGGGGTGCGCACCATCTACAACCCGGTGCCGCTGTATATGGGCGACCGGCTGCGGGAGCTGCCCGCCGACTGGGCGGTGGCGGCCTTCACCATCGAAAGCCGCGCCCGCGCCTCCCAGATATTGGCAGCGCTGCAGGCGGGCCGTCCCTTTGACGGCGACTTCACCCGTGGATTATACTATAGTGAGCCGACCAGGGGCTGATCCCCGGCCGGACCAAAGGAGGCTTTTTCCATGAACAGGCTGAAGGAGAAACAGAAACAGGCCCTGCTGCTGGCCGTGGCGGGCCTTGTGATCGCCGTGCTGGCCATCCGGCCGCCCAAACTGCTGGAGCAGCTGTATTTCGCCATGGAGAAGGCCGCCGCCTTCCTGGTGGGGCTGTGGCTGCTTCTGACCGGCGTCACCGCCCTGCTGTCGCCGGACAATTCCGGCAGCAAGCCGGTGTTCACCATCGACTACGACGACCAGAACGAATAAGGAGTTTTTATGGAAACCAAAACCGTCAAATACAAAGTGCTGAACCCCCGGGCCAAGGCGCCCGCCTACGCCACGCCGGGGGCAGCCGCCGCCGACCTGTGCGCCGTGCTGGACGCCCCGCTGACGCTGGAGCCCGGCCAGCGGGCGATGATCCCCACCGGCCTTGCCATCGAGCTGCCCGACGCCGGCTGCGTGGCGCTGCTGTATGCCCGCAGCGGGCTGGCCATCAAGCACGGCC
>DWVD01000048.1 GCA_019120395.1 Candidatus Gemmiger faecigallinarum | reverse complement strand
CCGCCCAACCCGCCGACTGCACCTGCGACCGGGTGGTGGACCAGGTGGTGGAGTACATCAACGAGCATTACAGCGAACCGCTGACGCTGGACGACCTGTCCGAGCGGTTTTTCATCAGCAAATACCATCTGCTGCGCAAGTTCGACCGGCAGGTGGGCACCACGGTGCACCGGTATATCCTGCAAAAGCGGCTGTTGATCGCCAAGCAGCTTCTGGGCAGCGGCGTGGCTCCCAGCGAGGTCTGCCAGCACTGCGGCTTTGGCGATTACGCCAATTTTTACCGGGCCTTCCGGGCCGAGTACCACATCACGCCCCGGCAGTACGCCCAGGCGCAGAAAGACAGCGCCCCGGGCGCGTGACGGCGGGCTTTTTGCGCCAGGCCGCATGCCCGGCGCAACGCACATCGCCAGTGTTATTGTAACACATCCCCGCGATTTTTTCGACTGTTCCGCTCAGTTTTGGTAATTTTTGCTAAAACCAAGCCGTCATTTTTGTCTGGTGTGCAGGCCCGCTTCGGCCGTATCCGGTCACCCGCCAAACAGGCCGCCCCAAGCATCGGACAGCCACCGCAGCCATCCGGGGCGTTGATCCCCTTCCGGCTGCGTTTCCTCCGCCGGACCTGCCGTCCCGTCCCCCTTCCCGGCTTCCGGGACGGCATTTTCCGGCGTTGCGCTTTCCGGCGTAGCGCTTTCCGGCGTTGCGCTCTCAGCAGTGGCGGCCGGGGCGATAGTCTCCGCAGCTGCGCTCTCGGCAGTGGCAATCGGAGCGGCAGTCTCCGCAGCTGCGCTCTCGGCAGTGGCAATCGGAGCGGCAGACTCCGCCGTCGCGCTCTCGGCAGTTGCCGCCGGAGCGGCGGTCTCCGGCGTGGCGCTCTCGGCAGTTGCCGGAGCGGCCGTCTCGGCGGTGACCGCGCTTTCCGGCGTGGCCGGTCCGGTCACCGTCAGGGTACAGGAGGCAGTCTGACGCCCTGCCGCGGCGGTGATGGTAACCGTGCCCGCGGTATGGGCGGTCACGATCCCCGCGCGCACGGTGGCCACCTCCGGGTCGCTGGTCTGCCATTCCACCGGCGTATCTGCGGACGGCAGCACGGCGGCCGCCAGCGTCAGCGTCTCGCCCGCCTGCATCTGCGCCTGCCCGCGGGAAAGCTGGATGCTTTCCGCCGGCTCGCCCACCGTCACCTCGCAGGCCGCGGTCAGCGAGCTTCCGGGCAGCGCGGCCGTCACCACCGTGCGCCCCTCGGCCAGGGCCGTCACGTTGCCCGCGGCATCCACCGCCGCAACGGACGGGTCCTCCACTGTGTAGGTCAGCTGTTCCGGCTGCGCGTTTTGTACCTCCGGCTGCAGGCTGGCCGTTTCCCCGGTCTGCATCGTCAGCGCGGGCACGACCTGCAGCGCGCCGGCCGGTTCCCGCACAGTCACAGCCACCTGGGCGGTATAGCCAAAGGCCGCGCACTCCACGGTAACGGTCGCCCGGCCGGGGGCGACGCCCTCCACAATGCCCACCTCGTCCACCGCGGCGACCTGCGGGTCGCTGCTGGCAAATTCCAGCGTAACGCCCTGGGCCTCCGCAGAGGCAAGCGCGGCCATAACGTCGGCGGCTTCCGGGTCGCCCTCGATCTCCACCGCGGCGGCCAGCGGGAACTGCTGCCCGGTAAACAGGTCCACCTGACCGGGCAGGCGGACATCCTCGGCGCTGCAGCCGCACAGCGCGGCAAGCAGCAGGGCAAGGACGGCCAGAAGGCGGACGGATTTCCATATATTGTGCCGGTTTGTCATTTTTCTACCCTCCATTGTGTTTATCATCCGGTTTCACGCGTTATAGCGCGAAATTTTAGATATAATGAGCTATTATCACCATACCACGGAAGGCATTTTTTGGCAAGTGCGCCGGGGCTTTTCTTTCCCCGGCCGGCCCGGCATGGTATAATGGTTCCGGCATCCCGCCGCGGCGGCCGCGTCCAAACGCCGGCCGCCGCACCGCATCTGAAAGGAGGCTCCCCGCCATGCTGACCGCCACTTTGCTGGGCTGCGGCGGCACCCAGCCGCTGCCCGGCCGGGCGCTTTCCTGCCTGGCGCTGACCGTGGGCGGCCGCAGCCTGCTGATCGACTGCGGCGAGGGCACACAGGCCGCCGCCCGGCGCTGGGGCGTCAGCCTGTTCAAGGTGGACGCCGTGCTTTTGACCCATTACCACGGCGACCACATCTTTGGTCTGCCCGGCCTGTGGCAGACGATGGCCGCCCTGGGCCGCACCGAACCCCTTTTGATGGCCGGGCCGCCGGGGCTGGAGCAGGTGGTGCGCGCCTTTTTGTGCGTGGCCGGTCCCCTTCCCTTCGACATCCGTCTGGCCGCCGACGCCGCCCGGTCCGGCCCGCTGCCGGCGCTGGGCGGGCAGGTGCAGGCGTTTCCGCTGCGGCACCGCGCCCCCTGCTGCGGCTACGCCTTCACGCTGCCGCGGGCAGGCCGGTTCGACCCGGACCGCGCCACGGCGCTGGGGGTCCCGCTCCGGCTGTGGCGCGCGCTGCAAAACGGGCAGGAGGCCGGCGGGTTCCATCCGCATCAGGTACTGGGCCCGCCCCGCCGGGGCCTGAAGGTGGTCTACGGCGCCGACACCCGCCCCTGCGGCGCGCTGGCCGACGCCGCCCGCGGCGCCGACCTGCTGTGCATGGACGCCACCTACCCCACCGACGACTACCGGGACAAAGCCCGGGAATACGGGCATTCCACCTGCGCCGAAGCCGGGCGGCTGGCCGCCGAAGCCGGGGCGCGGCGCCTGTGGCTGACCCATTACAGCGCCGCCGTCACCGACCCGGCCGAGGGCCTGGCCGCCGCGCAGGCAGCCTTCCCCGCCGCCGAAGCCGGCTTTGACGGCAAACGGCTGGAACTGAAGTTTGACGAAGAATGACCGCCCGCCGTTCGATCCCGGCAAAAAGCGACCGCCGCCCCCTGGAACAGGGGGCGGCGGTATTTTTTGTCAGTCTGTGGCGCTTTTGCGCCGAACAGCCGCGCGGCGCTCAGCTGTTCTTGATCATATCCTGCATAGCGACCAGCAGGTGGTCGGCGTCCAGGCCGAAATCGCCCAGCACCTCCCACGCGGGGGCCGAATGGCCGTACTGGTCGGGCACGCCGATGCGGCGCACCGGGGTGGGCAGCTTTTCGCTCAGCAGAGCGCAGACCGCCTCGCCCAGACCGCCGATGACGCTGTGCTCTTCCACCGTCATGACCCGCTTGCAGTCGCGGGCGGCGCGCAGGACCAGTTCCTCGTCCAGCGGCTTGATGGACGCCATGTTGATGACGCGCACCGCCACGCCCTGCTTTTTCAGCTTGAGCGCAGCTTTCAGCACCTCGCCGGTCATCAGGCCGGTGGAGATGACCGCCAGATCAAAGCCGTCGGTCAGCTGTTCGCCCTTGCCGATCTCAAAATGATAGTTCAGCTCGTCGTGGAAAACCGGCACCGGCAGCCGGCAGAAACGCATGTACACAGGTCCCTTGTAGCGGTAGGCCGCACGGACCACCGCGCGCGCCTCCACGTCGTCGGCCGGGCACAGCACCACCATGCCGGGGATGGAGCGCATCAGCGCAAAGTCCTCGCAGCACTGGTGCGAAGCGCCGTCCTCGCCCACCGAAAGGCCGCCGTGGGTGGCGCCGATCTTGACGTTCAGGTGGGGGTAGCCGATGGAGTTGCGGACCTGCTCGTAGGCACGTCCGGAAGCAAACATCGCAAAGGAGGAAGCAAACGGCACATAGCCAAAGGTGGACAGGCCGGCGGCCACGCCCATCATGTTCTGCTCGGCAATGCCGCACTCAAAAAAGCGGTTGGGGTACGCGTCGCGGAACAGGCAGGTCTTGGTGGAGACCGAAAGGTCGGCGTCCAGCACCACAATGTCATTGCAGCCGGCGTCGGCCAGGTCCAGCAAAGCGCGGCCGTAGCTGTCGCGGGTGGCGATCTTTTTGGTATCCGACATCAGCGCTGCGCCTCCTTCTCCAGCAGTTCATGCGCCTGGCGAAGCTCCGCCATGGCCTTTTCGTATTCGTCGTCGTTGGGGCCCTTGCCGTGCCAGTCGACGGCGTTCTCCATAAAGCTGACGCCCAGGCCCTTGGTGGTGTGCAGCAAAAAGCAGGTGGGCTTGCCGCTGCCGTGGGCGCGCTCGAACAGGACAAACGCCTGCTCCAGCTCGGTCATGGAGTTGCCGTTGCAGACGATGGTGTTGAAGCCGAAGGCGTCCATCTTC
>DWVD01000047.1 GCA_019120395.1 Candidatus Gemmiger faecigallinarum | reverse complement strand
ACATATCGCAGCTCTCAGAAGAACTTTCTAAAACCAGGGACCTGATCGTTAGGCTTGAGGACGCAAAATCGTCTGAAAGCAAATCGGCTAAAGGGCTGGGTGAAATCAAAAAAATCATTTTCAGTTTTCCGGCTTTTATCGAGTCCAGTGCTTATGAAGAAAAATTGTCCTTGCTTAATACTGTGATTGAACGTATCATTATTTTAGATCACGGTAACGAGCAGATATGTCACATTTTTGTGAAAGGGACACCAAAGGATAAGTACGACGATTTTTTTGTCGAAGGGTATCTGTCACCTGAGTTTTTGACAGATACCCGTAAACCTCAAATGTGTAATCGAGATAGGGATAGCAAATGCCATCCACACCTTTGCCGGGGTGCAGCTGCGGCTGGAGTGCGCCCGCCAGATGGAGCGCCAGGGCCATGAGGAACCCACCGGCCGGGCCAAAATCACCCCGGCCTACAACCTGCCCTGCCGGTATGTGCTGCATACGGTGGGGCCCATCGTGCATGGCCGCGTGACCCCAACGGACGAGCGGCTGCTGGCCTGCTGCTACCGCAGCTGCCTGGAGCTGGCCGAGGCAAACGGGCTGCACAGCGTGGCGTTCTGCTGCATCTCCACCGGCGAGTTCCATTTCCCCGGCCGCCGCGCCGCGCAGATCGCCGTGGATGCCGTGCGGCAGTACCGGCGCCGGACCCAAAGCAGAATGGAGGTCGTTTTCAATGTTTTCAAGGATACGGATCGGGAACTCTACCAAGCCATCCTCCAGCCTGGAGCGGCTGCGGCAGGCCGTTGACAGCGCCGACGCCATCCTGGTGGGGGCCGGGGCGGGGATTTCCACCTCTGCCGGCTTTACCTACGACGGCGAACGGTTCCGGCAGTATTTTTCCGACTTTGCCGAAAAGTACGGGTTCCGGGACATGTACACCGGCGGCTTTTACCCCTACCAGACGCCGGAGGAATACTGGGCCTACTGGAGCCGGTATATCTATATCAACCGCTATCTGGACGCGCCCCGGCCGGTATACCGGGACCTGCTGCGGCTGCTGGACGGAAAGGACTATTTTGTGCTGACCACCAACGTGGACCACTGTTTCCAGAAAGCCGGCTTTGACAAGCACCGCCTGTTTTACACCCAGGGCGACTACGGGCTGCTGCAATGCTCCCAGCCCTGCTGCCGGCAGACCTGGGACAACGAGGACCTGATCCGCCGCATGGTGGCCGAACAGAAGGACATGCGGGTCCCCGCCGGGCTGGTGCCCCGCTGCCCCAACTGCGGCCGGCCGCTGACCACCAACCTGCGCGCCGACGACCGCTTTGTGGAGGATGCGGGCTGGCAGCAGGCATCCGGGCGCTATAACGATTTTGTCCGCCGCCACCGGCGCGGCAAAGTGCTGTATCTGGAGCTGGGGGTGGGGTATAACACCCCGGTGATCATCAAATACCCCTTCTGGCAGATGACCTTCCAGAACCTGCAGGCCACCTATGCCTGCATCAACTACAGCGAAGCCGCCTGCCCCGGCGAGATCGAGCGCCAGTCCATCTGCATCCGCGGGGACATCGGCGACGTGCTGCACGCGCTGCCGGGAGCAGATGACGGCGCCGGAGGGAGGGACCGGAAGGTCCGCACATAAGAAAACAGCCTTTCCCCAAAAGCGGAGCAAGCATAAGGCGTCCCTGCCTGCAGGCAGGAGGCGGACCTGTGCGCGTTCCGTGTTGGGGAAAGGCTGTTTTTGTTTGCCGCGGGCGGGTCAGCGGTAGTCAATGGGGAGGGTGGGCAGCCCGTTGAGCGTCAGGCCGGCGAGGTTGCCGTCCCGATACTCGTAATACCCTTGTGCGGCGATCATGGCGCCGTTGTCGCCGCAGTATTTCAGCTCCGGCAAATACACTTTGGCGCCCAGTTTCTGCACGCCGTCGTTCACCAGCTGGCGCAGCCGGCCGTTGGCGGCCACGCCGCCCGCCAGGCAGACGGTTTTTGCGCCGGTATCCGCCGCGGCGGCCAGCAGTTTTTTGGCCAGGATCTGAGCGATGCGCTCCTGGAAGCTGGCGGCCATGTCCGGCACGCTAATCTCCAGCCCTTTCTGCCGGGCGTTGTGCACCTCGTTGATGACGGCGGTTTTCAGGCCGGAAAAACTCACATTGTATTTGCCTTCCACATGGGGCGTGGGCAGGCGGTAGGCGTGGGGGTCGCCGGTTCTGGCGGCCGCGGATACGCTGGGGCCGCCGGGGTAGGGCAGGCCCAGCGTGCGGGCCACCTTGTCAAAGGCCTCGCCGGCGGCGTCGTCCACCGTGCGGCCCAGCACCTTGTACCGGCACCAGTCCTCCACCATCACGATATGGCTGTGCCCGCCGCTGGCCACCAGGCAGAGGAACGGCGGTTCCAGTTCCGGGTGGGTCAGATAGTTGGCGGCAATGTGCCCCCGCAGATGGTGCACCGGCACCAGCGGTTTGCCGCTGGCGTAGGCCAGCCCCTTGGCAAAGTTGACCCCCACCAGCACCGCGCCGATCAGCCCCGGCGCAAAGGTCACGGCCACCGCGTCCACGTCGGCCATGGTCATGTGGGCGTCGGCCAGGGCCTTCTCCACCGTGGGGCTGATATATTCGATGTGGCGGCGGCTGGCGATCTCCGGCACCACGCCGCCGTACAGCGCCTGCTCCTTGACGCTGGTGCTGATCACATTGGAGACCAGCGTCCGGCCGTCCTGCACGATGGCGGCCGCCGTCTCGTCGCAGGTCGATTCGATTCCCAAAATATACATCTGTCTCTTTCACCAACCACTCTGTGCCCGCGGGCACGACTGCTTTTTTGTTATGCGGCTATGCCGTCTTTCCATGGGGGTGCCCTGCGTTCTGCACGCTTTCCCGATGCAGGCAAAAGAGGCGCCGCGGCAGGGCGGGCCTTTTTGCTAAAGAGGACAGGATGACTCGCAAAGCGGCGATACTTTACATGGCTCGATTTGCCTTGCATGGCTGGAAAGCTGGTCTGCTTGCCGGGAAAAAACATTCACAGCATGGAATGTTGTTGCTTTGCCCATTCTCGCCATCCCCCGCGGCCGGGGGACCGTTTCTCAGTGCGCCTCCAGCCAGGTCTTGCCGGTGCCCACATCGACGGTCAGCGGCACCGAGTAACGTACCACCTGCTCCATCTTTTCTTTCAAAAGCGCCTTGACCCGCTCCACCTCGCCGGCGGGGGCTTCCACGATCAGTTCGTCGTGTACCTGCAACAGCAGGCGGGCCTGCAGTCCCTCGTCCCGCAGGCTCTGCCAGACGTGGACCATCGCCAGCTTGATGATGTCCGCCGCGGTGCCCTGGATGGGGGTGTTGCGGGCCATCCGCTCGCCGCTGGCCCGCACCTGGAAGTTGGAGCTTGCCAGCTCCGGCAGCGGCCGCCGGCGGCCGAACAGGGTGGAAACGTAGCCGGTTTCCCTGGCGTGGGCGATGCAGTCCTTCATGTAGCCGTCCACCTTGGGGAAGGTGTTCAGGTAGGTTTTCAGGAAGGCCTCCGCCTCCTTCACCGTCACGCCCAGGTCGCGGCTGAGCGAGAAAGCTCCCTTGCCGTACATGATGCCGAAATTGATCGCCTTGGCCGAGGTGCGCAGCTCGTGGGTGACGGCCTCCTGGGGGATGCCGTAGATCTTGGCGGCGGTGGAGCGGTGGATGTCCGCCCCGCTCTGGAAGGCGTGCTGCATGGCCTCGTCGCCGGTGATGTGCGCCAGAATGCGCAGCTCGATCTGGCTGTAATCGGCGTCCACCAGCGTGCGGCCGCCGTCCGCCACAAAGTAACCCCGCAGCCGGCTGCCCAGTTCGGTGCGGATGGGGATGTTCTGCAAATTGGGCTCGGTGGAGCTGATGCGTCCGGTGCGGGCCTCGGTCTGGATAAACGTCGAATGGATGCGCCCATCCGGCCCGATGGCCTTCAAAAGCCCCTCCACATAGGTGGAGTTCAGCTTTTGATAGGTGCGGTATTTCAAAATGTCGTCCACCACCGGGCTGTAAGGGCGCAGGCTCTCCAGCGTTTCGGCGTCGGTGGAATAGCCGCTCTTGGTCTTTTTGCGGGGCGGCAGACCCAGCTTGTCAAACAGCGCCTCGCCCAGCTGCTTGGGGCTGTTCAGGTTAAAGGTGTAGCCCACCTCATCATAGATGCGGGCCAGCAGGGCTTCCAGCTCCTCTTTCAGCTCCACGCCGAACTGGCGGATGCCCTCGGCGTCCACCGCAAAGCCGATGCGCTCCATGTCCGCCAGCACGCGGGCCAGCGGCAGCTCCATCTCATCGTGTAGCGCTGCCATACCCTGTTCGTCCAGTTTCTGGCGCAGCGTTTCCAGCAGCGTTTCCAGCACGCCGGCGTCGGCAAATTCGGCACAGGCAAACGCCGGGCGGACGCCGTACTCGGCGGCCAGCGGCACGACCTCGTATTTGCTGGCGGAAGGGTTCAGCAGGTAGGCAGCCAGCTTGCCGTCAAAGCGCAGGGCCCTGCCCACGCCGCCGGCGGCCAGGGCCCTGCGGTACAAAGGCTTTGCGTCAAAGGCCCATACCTCGGCGCCGCTGTCCAGCAAAGCGGGCAGCAGCGCGTCGTCCAGGCAAAAGACAGCCGGTTCCGGCTGCGTCTGCACCGCGAACCAGGCACCGCTGCCGTCCTTTGCGGCAACCTGCGCCACAAAATACCGGCCGTCAAAAGCCAGCGGCAGGGGCTGAGCCTCCACCTCGGCCAGCGGCGTTTCCGGCTGGGCAGCGGTCTCGTCCAGGCCCCAGCGTTCGGCCAGCTTGTGCATCTCCAGGTCGGCCAGCAGCTGGGCGGCGGCCGACGGGTCGCCGGCGGTGCGGGCGTAGGCGGCGGAGTCGGTCTCGATGGGCGCGTCCTTTCGGATGGTGCCCAGCATACGGCTCATCTCGGCCTCCTGCCGGTGGTTCAGCAGGTTTTCGCGCTGCTTGGGCTTGATGGCCTTGTCGTCGATGTTCTCGTAAACGCCTGCCAGGCTGCCGAATTTCTGCACAAGCGAAAGCGCCGTCTTTTCGCCAATGCCCGCCACGCCGGGGATGTTGTCGGAACTGTCGCCCATCAGGCTCTTGACTTCGATCAGCTGGGGCGGGGTCACGCCGTATTTTTCGCGGATGGCGTCCTCGTCCATCGTCAGCGTTTCGCGGTTGGTGGCCAGCAGCACGGTGGTGGCTTTGTCCACCAGCTGCAAACTGTCCCGGTCGCCGGTGGCCAGCAGAGTGGCGCCGCCCTGCGCCTCATTGGCGGCGGCCAGCGTGCCCAGGATATCGTCGGCCTCCCAGCCCGCCTTGCTGACCTGGGCAAAACCCAGATCGGCCAGCAGCTGTTTCAGCACCGGCATCTGCTCGGCCAGTTCCTGCGGCATGCCGTGGCGGGTGGCCTTGTAGCCGTCGTAGGCATTGTGGCGGAAGGTGGGAGCCTTCTCGTCCCAGGCAATGGCGACGGCGTCCGGCTTGTGGGCCGAAAGCAGGTTGAGCAGGATGTTCTGGAACCCGTAGATGGCGTTGGTGTATCGGCCGTCCTTGGTCGTCAGCACCTTGATGCCGAAGAACGCGCGGTTGACCAGGCTGTTGCCGTCCAGGACAAGTAATTTCATGTTGTGGCCTCCGATGGATAAATTCTAAAATGGATTGAATGGGCAGAAAGAAAAAAGTACGGCTGCTATATCCGCCGCAGGATGGTCACAGCGGCGTAGTGGAGCACGTCAAATTCCGGCGGCGCCGTGTGTGCCAGCAATGCGCGGTGTTCGGCGTCGAACCGGGCAAGGGCGTCGCCGTCCAGCGACGCGCCCACGCCCCGGCAGGCGCGGATGCGACCATGCCAGCTTTCCCGGCTGAAATGTACCGGCAGGTCAAACACCTGCTGCGTTTCCCGCACAAAATATCCGTCGTAGTCGGGCGGGATGGCAATGGGATGGCGGGTCTCGCCGCAGCCGGTCCAGGCAGGGTTGCAGCGCAGGATCAGTTCCTCGCTGCGGGCGGCGATCTCGTCCTCGCCGGGCAGCCAGGCCATGTACAGCACGGCAAACTGCCCGCCGGGGCGCAGCCAGCGGTGCAGCAGCGGCGCCAGCGCGGCGTGGTCAAAGTAGACAAAGCACTGGCAGGCCGTGACCGCGTCAAACGAACCGTCGGGAAAGCGGCAGTCCTCCGCCCTTGCGCAGAAAAAGCGGATGTCCATGCCGCCCTGGGCGGCCAGGCGCTTTGCCTGCTCGATCTGCGCCGGGGCGGCGTCCACGCCGGTAAAGTCCGCGCCGTAACGGTACAGCGCCCGGGGCAGAACACCGGTGCCGGTGCCCAGGTCCAATACCTGCTGCCCCGCGGTGCACAGCCCGCGGGCGAGCAGGGCGTCGTAAAAGGCGGGCGGGTAAATGTCCCGGTAACGGGCATAGTCTGCCGAGGCGCGGCCCCAGTCAAAGCGGACGCCGTGGTCGATATTCGGGTCCTGCATGGCGCGCTCCTTTCTCAACAAAGCAAAGCGGCAGAGAAAATCGCTTTGCTTGAAACACTTTGACAACTTAGTATACCACAAATTGCCACGCCGTGCGCAATGTGGTACAATAAAACCGTTTTGTGATCCTGTGAGCAATAACCATGGAAAGGAGCGTGCGCAATGCGCATTGGCAAGCTGGAGATCCCCCAAGGGGCGGTGTTTGCGCCGATGGCGGGCTTTACCGACGCGGCCTGCCGCCACCTGATGGCGGACCACGGCGCGGCATATACCGTCAGCGAGATGGCAAGCGCCAAGGCCATCACCTACGGCGACCAGAAAAGTGTGGCGCTTTTGCGGGACCCGGACCCCCACGGCATCTACGCCGTGCAGCTGTTCGGCAACGAACCGGACACTCTGGCCGAAGCCATCCGAATCATCCGGGGCAAGGGGCTGGCCTTTGATCTCATCGACATCAACATGGGGTGCCCGGCCCCCAAGATCACCGGCGGCGGGGCGGGCAGCAAGCTGATGCTGGACCCACAGCTTTGCGGCCGTATGGTGCGCGCCGCGGTGGACGCGGCAGGGGAGACGCCCGTTACCGTAAAGATGCGCGCCGGCTGGGACGCGGACCACATCACCGCGGTGGAGGTGGCCAAACAGTGCCAGGAAAACGGCGCGGCGCTTGTCACGGTGCACGGCCGCACGCGGGAGCAGATGTACATCCCGCCCATCGACCCCGGCGTTATCAAAGCGGTCAAACAGGCGGTGTCCATCCCGGTGGCGGGCAACGGCGACATCAACTTGGCCGCCGATGCCCTGTCCATGCTGCGGGAGACCGGCTGCGACGCGGTCATGGTGGGCCGGGGCGCGCTGGGCAACCCCTGGCTGTTTGACGAGATCAAGGCCGCCCTGGCCGGCGAACCCGCCCCCGCGCCGCCCACGCTGCAAAAGCGGATGGCTACCCTGCGGGCGCAGATCTACGACATGTGCGAGCGCAAGGGCGAATGGACCGCCATGCCCCAGGCCCGCAGCCAGGCCATCCACTATATGCGGGGCCTGCGGGGCGCGGCGGCTTTGCGCCGGGCCTGCTCCACCTTAAGCCATTTTGAGGACGTGGACCGGCTGATCGAGGCCGTCTACCGGGCGCAGGACTGAGCTGCGGAGGTACGGTCAGAACCGGCCGCGGGTCAGCTCGTCCAGATTCTGGGTGTAGCAGGGCAGCATGTGCTCCATAAAGTATTCCGCCTCCGGGCAGTCCATGGCGTGCAGGGCGGCTTCCTGCTGGGCGCGGGCGGCCTCGAACTCCCGGTTTCCGCTCTGGCCTTCCTCGATGCACTTGATCAGTGCCGAAAGCCGGTCGGCGGCTTTCAGCAGCTTGCGCTCAGCGTCGTTCAGCACGCCGCCGGTCAGGTACTGCGCCGTCCCGGCCGCCAGCTCCTCCGGCAGCAGGCTGGCCATGGCGCGGGCGCTCTCGGCCTCCACGGCCTTGTAGGCGGTGCGCAGGGCGTCGTTTTTGTATTTTACCGGCGTCGGCATATCTCCGGTTAAAATTTCGGGCGCATCGTGGTATAATGCTGCTGTGGCCACCGTGTCGGGGCGGATGCCCGCCCCGGTGCCGGTGCAGTGCAGGGCGATGCGGCAGAGCATATGCGCGATCAGCGCGGTGTCCGCCGTGTGCTCGCTCAGGGATTCCGGGCGGGAGTTGTGCATCAGGCTCCAGCGGGTGATGTACTTCATCCGTCCCAGCAGCGCGTTGAAGGGATAGGTCTTGGCCATCTGTAACAGGGTCCTTTCTTTTCCGTCTGTACCGGTAACAGGCGCCGCGCGGCAGCGCACGGCACAGATCTATCTTAGTATACCACACAACCCCAAACGCGGAAACCGTTTGGCAGCCCAATTTCCGTACTTCCACAGACTTTCTTGGACCAAATTCCCGGCAGCATCTGCCGGCACGAGGACAGCATATGGTAAGCCTTCAAAAGCAAAAATGCCGCTACGGACGGACCTTTCTGCTCTGCCTGGCGCTGGCCGCCGCGCTGTTTGCGCCCCACTGCATCATCGACGGGCTAAACGGCGACTTTTTCCATTACGCCGGCGACTTCAACGACCAGATGATCCCGTTCTATGCCTACACCAACGACTTTGTCAAGCAGGGGGGCACGTTCAGCTGGGCCACCGATCTGGGCAGCGGCTTTGTCAACGCTTACTCTTATTACTCGCTGGGCAGCCCGTTTTTCTGGCTGACCATCCTGCTGCCGTCGCGCTGGATCCCCTGGCTGATGGCGCCCATGCTCTGCCTGAAATTTGCGGTGGCCGGCAGCGGCGCCTACCTGTGGATCCGCCGCTGGTCCAAGGACGACCGCATGGCCATGCTGTGCGGCATCCTGTATGCGTTCTGCGGGTTCAACGTCTACAATATCTTTTTCTATTTCTTTCTGGATGCGCCGGCCATCTTCCCGTATCTGCTGACGGCGCTGGACAACACCGCCATCGACGGCCGGCGCGGCGTCTTTCCGCTGTGCGTGGCGGTCTGCCTGCTGAACAACTACTTTTTCTTTGCCGGGCAGGCGG
>DWVD01000001.1 GCA_019120395.1 Candidatus Gemmiger faecigallinarum | reverse complement strand
ACATAGGCTTTGATCTCGTCATAGGTCGCCTTGCTCTCCGCCGCCGTCAGATCCAGCTCATCCAGATTCAACTCCACTTCGATATGCTGCTTGGTGTTTAGTTTGGACAAAAGTACTACCGTCTCCACATGCTTCGTCCTTGGGAACAGATCAAACGGCTGCACGCTCTTTGCGGTGTAGCCGGCGTCGGTCAGGATGCGGGTGTCGCGGGCGGCGGTGGCGGGGTTGCAGCTGACCATCACGATGGTGCGCGGCGCCATTTGCACAATGGCCGCCAGCGCCTCGGCGCTGCAGCCCTTACGCGGCGGGTCCACCACCACCACGTCGGGGCGGCGGCCCTCGGCGGCAAAGCGGGCGGCGGCCGCGCCGGCGTCCATGCAGTAAAATTCCGCCTTGCCGTCGGGCAGGCCCAGCCGCGCGGCGGTCTTGCGTGCCTCCTCCACGGCCTGGGGCACCACCTCCACGCCCACCAGCTTGCCGCAGTCCGCCTGCATCGAAAGCCCGATGCTCCCCATGCCGCAGTACAGATCCAGCAGGAAATCGCCGGGGCGCAGCCCGGCCAGCTCCCGCGCTTTGGTATACAGCGCCTCGGCGGCGGGGGTGTTCACCTGGTAAAACTCGTGCACGCCCATCTTCAGCGGCACGCCGGCCAGGGTGTCCTCGATCACGCCGGGTCCCAGCACGGTGCGGGTGTTTTCGCCCAGGATCACGTTGGTGCGGGCGGTGTTCTCGTTCACCAGCACGGTGGTCAGGCCAAACTCCTGCTGCAGCGCCGCGCAGATGGCCTTCTCGTGGGGCAGGGCTTTGCCGTTGAGCACAAAGCACAAAAGCCGCTGCCCGCTGTGCCAGCCCTGCCGCAGGTAGAGATGCCGCACTAGCCCGGCATGCTGCTCCTCGTCGTAAGGCTCGATGCCAAACTGCTCAAACAGCGCGCAGGCCCGCGCGGCCAGGGCGTTCATCCATTCGGGCTGTAGCTGGCAGTCCCGGCAGGGGACGATGCGGTGGCTGCGCCCGGCATAAAACCCGGTGACGATCCGCCCGTTTGCGTCCCGTCCCACCGGCAGCTGCACTTTGTTGCGGTAGCGGTCCGGGTCCGGCGCGGGCACAACAGGCAAAACCTCCACAGCAAGTTTGCCGAGACGGACGAAGGCGTCGCGCACAAAGGCGGTCTTTGCTTCGCACTCGGCCATATATTCTATATGCCGGAGCGCACAGCCGCCGCAGGGACCGAACGCCGGGCAATCCGGCGCGACACGGCCCGGTCCGGGGACCAGAATTTCCTCCACGCGCCCAAATGCATAGCGGCTCAGCACCTTGACGATGCGCACCCGCAGGCGGTCGCCCGGGGCAGTGCAGGGAACAAACACGGCCTGCCCTTCGGCACGGCCGATCCCGTTACCGTCGCTGGACAGCGAAACGATTTCCAGTTCTACGATCTGATTTTTTGTAAGCGGCATTGAGGCGCCCCTCCTGATGCTTAAATCGTAATGAAAAAAATTTCGGACAAAACAGCCGGCCTGCCCTGGCCACAGCCGGGCAGGCCGATCCCTGTGATTGATCGCTTTGACAAGGACTCCCCGCGCTCCGGACAAGAACGCCCCGCATCACACGGGATGCGCCCGGGACCGCCGGGCAAACCGCGTTGCCGGATGAAACGGGGAAAACGAATCAAAGCTGCGGATTTTTTTCCAGCGCCGCCAGATACCGGCTGGGCGGCACGCCCTTGACTTTTTTGAACACTCTGGAAAAGTAAAACTGATCGAAAAAGCCCACGGAAACGGCGATCTCCGCGATGGAAAGATTGGAGTTTTTTAAGAGGTAACATGCTTCGCTGATGCGGTAATCGGTCAGATAGTCAATGGGGCTTTGCCCCACGTTTGCCATAAACACCCGGTACAGATGGCTGCGGCTGACCCCGACCGCCTTGGCGATGTCGTCCACCGAGATGTCGTGGGAGTAATTGAACTGGATGTATTTGATGGCGGACAGCACATACTGGCTGCTGGAACTGCCCACATTCGGCATCATACCGCGGGCTTCCTCCATCAGATGGGCCATAAAAATGTACAGGTATCCGGTCATCAGCGCTTCGCACTGGGGTTCGGGGCCGCGGGCCAGGTAGATCTTGTAAAGGGCCTCCCGTACCTTTTGCGGTTCCTTGCAGTGATGCACCGGACGGCTCTCGGTAAAGGGGGCCTGCTGCACCAACTTGTTGGCGCACGCCCCGTTAAAACCGACCCAGTAATACTCCCATGGATCGGTCTCGTCTGCCGCATAAGTGATGAGCTGGTTGGGCTTGGCCAGAAACAGGTCGCCCTCCTCCAGAGTAAAGGAGGAGCCGTTGACCTGATAGGTGCCTTTGCCCGCGACCACCAGGTGGATCAGGTAATGGTCGCGGACGCCGGGCCCCCAGGTATGGCCGGGTTGACAGTATTCGTGCCCGCAATTGAAGATGGAAAGCTCCACGTTGTCGGTATAATTTTGCTTGTACGATTGCTTGGCCAGGTTTGCCATCAGTGATCCCTCTTCCGGAAGCAGTTGCGTCGTACACGGCATCTCCCGGCCGGAGGCAAAGTGCAGCACATTGTCTCCGGCCGGGACCGCAGGTATCGGGTGTCGGTACGTTTCTTATATATTATACCAATCAATTCATCAAAAGTCCATAAAGGGGTCGTAAAAAGATGTTTACATCCTTGAAAAATTTGTTATACTTGAGGTAAGTAAGCGCCTAAACAGGGCAAAAATGACGCTTTGTCCAAAAAACGGATGAACATTTTGTTCATGTTAACAAAGCGTTTTCTCCGCAAAGAAAGGGGAAGGATTATGGCAACCACGACCAGACTGAAGCAGGATATTGCTGCAGGCCGGTACGACGCAGCATTCCGCAAACTGTATGCGAAAGACGACGACGTTGTCGCGGCACAGCGCGACCGCTATGCCCGCGCCATTGAGCATTTTGAGCGCTATTTTGGCCAGGGGCGCGAGGTGCGTCTCTACTCGGCGCCCGGCCGCACCGAGATTGGCGGCAACCACACCGACCACAACAACGGCGTGGTGATGGCGGCGGCGGTCAACCTGGACATCATCGCCGTCGTGTCGCCCACGGACAACCAGGTGGTACGTCTGAAATCCCACGGCTTTGACAAGATGGACACGGTGGACCTTGCCGTGCTGACACCCCAGCCGGACGAGACCGAGCATTCCGCTTCGCTGATCCGCGGCGTGGCGGCCGGCATCGTTCAGGCCGGCGGCAGGGTGGGGGGCTTCGACGCTTACACCACCAGCGACGTGCTGCGCGGATCCGGCCTGTCCAGCTCGGCGGCTTTCGAGGTCTGCATGGGCGCTATCTTCCGCGGCGAGTACAACGGCGGCGACATGGAAAAATTCAGCCAGGTGGAGATCGCCAAGATCAGCCAGTACGCCGAGAATGTGTTCTTCGGCAAGCCCTCCGGCCTGATGGATCAGACCGCCTGCGCGGTGGGCAGCGCCATCACCATCGACTTTAGGGACCCGTCTGCGCCCGTTGTGGACAAGGTGGCCTTTGACCTGGCCGCCCACGGCTTTGCGCTTTGCATCAGCGACACCAAGGGCAGCCACGCCGACCTGACCGGTGACTACGCCGCCATCCGCCGCGAGATGGAGTCGGTAGCCGCATACTTTGGCAAAAAGGTCCTGCGCGAGGTGGACGAGGACGCCTTCTACAAGGCCATCCCGGAGGTCCGCAAGGTCACCGGCGACCGCGCCGTGGTGCGTGCCATCCACTTTTTCAACGACAGCCGCCGCGCCGTCGCCCTGTGCGACGCGGTGCGCCAGGACCAGTTTGACCGCTTTTTGCAGCTGATCATCGAGGGCGGCCATTCCAGCTTTGAGTTCAACCAGAACGCGTACAGCCTGTCCAGCCCGCAGGAGCAGGGCGTGCCGCTGGCGCTGGCCATCAGTCAGAAGGTACTTGACGGCCGCGGCGCCTGGCGTTTGCAGGGCGGCGGCTTTGCCGGCACCATCCAGGCTTTTGTGCCGCTGGATCTGCTGGATACATACAAGGCGGCCATTGACGGCGTGTTCGGCGCGGGCAGCTGCTATGTGCTCAGCGTGCGCAACTATGGCGCCGTGCCGGTGACCCCGGAATTGTGACCGGCCGCTGAAACAGATACGTGATCAATAAACAAAGAGGGCGGAGAGGCCGAATAAAAGGCTTCCCGCCTTCTTTTCTGTCCGGAGGCGCGAACAGCCCGGGGGCTGCCTGCAAATTTTACCGTTTCGGGTCGGGGCCGGGGCAGGGGACAGGGAGGCTTTTTTGAGCCGGCCGCTTCTGCACAAAGCCGCGGCAAATGTGCCAGAACAGGTGACAACCGCGCCCGGCAATGGTATACTAAAGATATGCAAACCGTCCATGACCGTGACGTCAACCCACAAAGGGGGAACTGAAATGATCGACCGGATCTGCAAGACCCTGCGCATCGCCGCTGCGGCGCTGGCCGGCGCCTGGGCAGGCTATGCGCTGTGGCAATGGTGGGACTTCTCCGCGCGTCCGGGCCTGTACGCCATGCAGTCGGCCCCCTGGTACACCGGCATTTTGCTGTGCGGCGCGGCTGCCGCGGTGCTGGTCCTGGTGCTGCTGGCGGCCGCCTGGCTGCTGCGCCGGCGTCAGCACCGGCGGGGACGCTGACCGGCCTCGCGAGGGGCAAATTTTCTGCCGCAGGGCGGATGGACCCTCTGGTCAAGCGGCCCCGCGGATGGTATAATAGTCCGAAATTCCGTTTGGAATAAAAAGCAAAAGCGTATCGAAAAAGAGAGGAGCAGCCCATGCAGCAGGAAACTGTCATTGTCATCGACTTCGGCGGCCAGTATAACCAGCTGATCGCCCGCCGTGTCCGCGAATGCAACGTCTACTGCGAGATCTACTCGTACCGCACGCCGCTGGAAACCATCCGCGCCAAAAATCCCAAGGGGATCATCTTCACCGGCGGCCCCAACAGCGTCTACCTGCCTGACGCCGCCGCCATCGACCCGGAGATCTACACCTGGGGCGTGCCCATCCTGGGCATCTGCTACGGCAGCCAGCTGATGATGCACATGCTGGGCGGCAAGGTCACCCGTGCCCCGGAGCGGGAGTACGGCAAGACTCTGGTCAGCTTGGACACCGGCTGCGCGCTGTTCGACGGCCTGCCGGAGCAGAACGTCTGCTGGATGAGCCACAACGATTACATCGAGCAGGCCGCCCCCGGTTTTGCCGTCACCGCCCACACCCCCAACTGCCCGGTGGCCGCGGCGCAGGACGTCAGCCGCGGGCTGTACTGCGTGCAGTTCCACCCGGAGGTCATGCACACAGAAAACGGCACCCGCATGCTGCACAACTTTGTCTATAAGGTCTGCGGCTGTACCGGTACCTGGCGGATGGACTCCTTTGTGGCCGCCACCGTGGAGGAACTGCGCCGGAAGATCGGCGCCGGCAAGGTGCTGTGCGCGCTGTCCGGCGGCGTGGATTCCAGCGTCTGCGCTGCGCTGCTGGCCAAAGCGGTGGGCCGCCAGCTGACCTGCGTGTTCGTCGACCACGGCCTGCTGCGCAAGAACGAGCGGGAGCAGGTGTGCGAGGTCTTTGGCGAAGGCGGCGCGTTTGACATCAACTTTATCTGCGTGGACGCCCGTGAGCGGTTCTACGCAAAGCTGGCCGGCAAGACCGAGCCGGAAGCCAAGCGCAAGATCATCGGCGAGGAGTTCATCCGCGTCTTTGAGGAGGAAGCCAAAAAGATCGGCGCCGTCGATTTCCTGGCCCAGGGCACCATCTACCCCGACGTGGTGGAGAGCGGCCTGGGCGGTGAGTCGGCCGTCATCAAGAGCCACCACAATGTGGGCGGCCTGCCGGACAAGGTGGATTTCAAGGCGCTGGTGGAGCCGCTGCGCGACCTGTTCAAGGACGAGGTGCGCCAGGCCGGCCGCGAGCTGGGCCTGCCGGAGTACCTGGTATCCCGCCAGCCGTTCCCCGGCCCCGGCCTGGCTATCCGCATCATCGGCGACGTGACGCCGGAGAAGGTGGCGCTGGTGCAGGACGCCGACGCCATCTGGCGCGAGGAGGTGGACAAGCTGCCCGCCGATCAGCGCCCCAGCCAGTACTTTACCGCGCTGACCAACATGCGCAGCGTGGGCGTCATGGGCGACGAGCGCACCTACGACTACGCCGTTGCCCTGCGCGCCGTGACCACCACCGACTTCATGACCGCCGAGGTCACCCCGCTGCCCCAGCAGACCATCCTCACCGCCGCCGCCCGCATCGTCAACGAGGTCAAACACATCAACCGCGTCATGTTCGACTACACCACCAAGCCGCCGGCAACGATCGAGTGGGAATGATTTCAGAGAGCTGAAAAGGCCCGTGATTACTGGGTTTTTCAAGGCTTAATGCCCTTCGTGGCAACGATTTGGCAACAGTTTTCATTATTCCAAAGATAAAGAGCTACCTGATTTGCGAAAGTCAGGTAGCTCTTTTCGTTTTACTTATCTTTGCCAGGCTGCTTCTTCAATTCTTCCACCAGCATATCACTGAGGCCCTGAGAAGGGACAACCTTGTGCCAGTGGCCTGTGGTATCAAACTCCGGGTAGCGGTAACGCCAGCGGTCGTAGTCCTCTTTGCTGATTTCCCCCGACTTCAACTTGACCGCCTGCTCTCCCCAGGCGCAGAGCATTTCATGGAGCCTTGCTGCGTCCTTGCCCTGGAACACATCTACCCGGAGATGTATTTCTCCATCACACTCGCAGATTTTCAGGCCGTAGCGGTCCTCCAGGGTAAAGAGTGTGTGCATAAGGCCCACATAGGAGTCGATGTCCGGCACAGCCAGGGCATGGGGAGAGACCTCCAATATCTGTGCCAGCGCGGCAGTAAGATCTGTCTTGGGAGTCCGCGACCCGTTCTCGTATTGAGCAAGGCGCACATCGGCGGACTTCTCCGGGAAGCCAAGTGCCATACCGAGATATTTTTGTGTCATGCCCCGCAAGGTGCGGAAAAAGTGAATGCGTTCTCCAATCGCCATAACGGCCAACTCCTATCTGGATTCTTGATAGATTCAGCATAGCAGAAATGCTTAGGATAGTCAAGAGAAACCTAAACAAATTTATTTAATATTTTTCTGCAAACCGCTTGACTTTAACTATTATGCTTAGTATAATGAAGATGATATAAGCAAATAAGTTTAAGCCACAAAAATTTTACAAATTGGATACCCCCAAAACGGCGAAAAAATGTCCGTTGTAAAGTGAGAGGGGGAATTTCAGACGCAGCAAAACTGAATGACCGTCCGACAGATACTTTCTCCGGGGAAGCAGGCGACGATATGAGCGTGCCAGGGAGAAAAGCAAACGGCACAGCGCCGGGAAGGGTTGCCTGTCAGAGTCTGAAGGGTGAAACGGCAAACGAAAAACAATTACGGCAAGGAAAGGAAGGTATTTTTGTGTATGACAGAAAAACAGTCGTTTATGCGGGTCGATGAAGTGGCGCAGGAATTGGGCATTTCCAAATCCTACGCTTACAAAATCGTACAGAAGCTCAATGCGGAACTGAAAAGCCTCGGTTACTTGACCATATCCGGCAGAGTCAACCGAAAGTTCTTCTATGAGAAGCTGTGCTACGGCGAAAA
>DWVD01000046.1 GCA_019120395.1 Candidatus Gemmiger faecigallinarum | reverse complement strand
GCTTGCCGCTGCCGTGGGCGCGGTCAAACAGGATAAAGGCCTGCTCCAGCTCGGTCATCGAGTTGCCGTTGCAGACGATGGTGTTGAACCCGAAGGCATCCATTTTCTGGTCCAGCGGCTCGGTGGACATGACAGCGCTGGTGGCGCCGTCGATCTGCAGATTGTTCACATCCACCAGGATGCACAGGTTGTCCAGCTTGTAGTGGGAAGCCAGCATAAACGCTTCCCAGCATTCGCCCTCGTTCAGTTCGCCGTCGCCCAGCAGCGTAAAGACGTTGACGCCGCTGCCCTGCAGTCGGGCGGCCAGCGCCATGCCGCAGGCCGCCGAGACGCCCTGGCCCAGGCTGCCGGTGGACATATCCACGCCGGGCACCGTGTTCATGTTGGGATGCCCTTCCAGATAGCTGCCGTTGTGGCGCAGCGTGGTCAGGTCACGCACCGGGAAGAAGCCCCGCTCGGCCAGCGTGGCGTACAAAGCCGGCGCCGCATGCCCCTTGGACAGCACAAACCGGTCGCGCGCAGGGTCCTGCGGGTTTTCGGTATCCACATTCATCACTTTGAAATACAGGTAAGTCAGCACGTCGGCGGCCGAAAGGCTGCCGCCCGGATGCCCGCTTTTGGCGCTGTGCGTGGCCTCGATGATGCCCATGCGCACGCGGGTCGCAGTCATTTTCAGCTGCAACACTTCAGCTTTTGTCATAATGCTTCCTCCAGATGACCAGGATTCAGGATTTCAGAATGGAAACAAAGCGGCGGCCCTGCTCTGCCCGCGGCCAGCGCCGCCCGGCGCGCCTCCCCGTTTGGGGACGCCTATACCGCCGCAAACTTATTATACACGCAAACCCGCCTGTACCGCAACACATTTTTTACAAAAAGCGCGCTTTTATGCCAGGCAGCGCGGGTCCGGCGGCGCCTTGCCCCGCCGTTTGGGCCGGCGGCGGGCGGGTCCTGTCCGGAAATATTTTCCGTCAGTCGCAGCCGCCGCAGGCGGCGCAGTCACCGTCGTCCGGGGCGGGGGCGGCGCCGCCGATCTTCGCGCCGCCCAGCGCCGGGTCCATGGCCTCGGCCACCTTCAGCATCAGCGCGCACTCGATGCGCTTGCGGAACAGCTTGCAGCCGTACTCGTAAACGCCGTGGATGTCGCCGGTGGCATGCAGCGCGTTGGCCGCGCAGCCGCCCGCGCAGTACAGCCTTGCCCAGCAGTCGGCGCAGTCGGGCCGGGCGTAGACGTTGCACAGCTTGAACTCGTCCCGCAAAGCGGTGTTGGTCACGCCGTCCCACACGTTGCCCAGTTTGTAGTCCGGGTCGCCCACAAACTGGTGGCAGGGGTACAGGTCGCCCCAGGGGGTCACGGCCATATACTCGGTGCCGGAACCGCAGCCGGAGATCCGCTTGTAGATGCAGGGGCCGTGGGCCAGGTCGATCATGTAATGGTAGAAAGTGATGGGCTTGCCCGCCTTCTCGCGCCGGAGCATGTCCTTGGCCAGCAGCTCGTACTGGTCGAACAGCACCGGCAGGTCGGCGTCGGTCAGGGCCTCCGGGCTGCCGGCCGCGCCCACCACCGGCTCCATCGAAAGTTCGGTAAAGCCCAGGTCGTCGGCCATGTGGAACAGATCGTTGGTAAAGTCGGTGTTATAGTGGGTAAAGGTGCCCCGCATGTAGTAGTTCTTATCGCCGCGGGCCTTGACCAGCTTTTGGAACTTGGGCACGATGCGGTCGTAGCTGCCGTTGCCGGCCAGGTCGGTGCGGAAACGGTCGTTGACCTCCTTGCGGCCGTCCAGCGACAGCACCACGTTATAGCATTCCTGGTTGGCCCACTGGATGACCTCGTCGGTGATGCCGACGCCGTTGGTGGTCAGGGTAAAGCGGAAATTCTTGCCGGCCGCCTTCTCGATGCTGCGGGCGTAGGCCACCAGCTGCTTGCAGACCTCAAAGTTCATCAGCGGCTCGCCGCCGAAGAAATCCACCTCCAGGTTGCGCCGGGTGCCGGAGTGCTCCACCAAAAAATCCAGCGCCCGCTTGCCGGTCTCAAAGCTCATCAGGCCGCTTTCGCCGTGGAACTTGCCCTGGGCGGCAAAGCAGTAGTGGCAGTTCAGGTTGCAGGTGTGGGCCACGTGCAGGCACAGCGCCTTGACCACGGTGGACCGCTTTTTGAAGTCGAACGCCTTGTCGGCGTAGGTGTCGGGGGCAAACAGCTTGCCGGCGGCGGTCAGCTCGTCGATGTCGTCCAGCGCGTCGCTGATGTCGGCGGCGGTGACTTCGGGGCGGGCGGCGTACTTTTTGGCCAGCCAGGCGGCGGCCTGCTCGCGGCTGTCGCCGGCGTCAATGCGGGCGATGGCGTCATAGGCCAGCTCGTCCACCGCATGGACGCTGCCGCTGTACACGTCCACCACAATGTTGTAGCCGTTGAGTTGGAACTGATGGATCATAATACTGCAAAACTCCTTGGGGTGCTTTCAGGCAACTTCCCTGCCGCCGGCAGGGGGCAGAAACGGGCGGCGGCAAAACGCCGCACCCACACAAAAATCGCCGGAATGCAGGCGCATCCCGGCTCCGAGCCGTTTATCGGGTACGGGCGATCCTTCAGATCACTCGTTGTCGGCCTTCTCGCACGGCTGGTTGGCAATGCCGCAGCTGGTCTTGCAGGCGCTCTGGCAGGAGGTCTGGCACTCGCCGCAGCCGCCGTTGTTGACGCTCTCGGCCATGTCGCGGGTATTCAGAGAGAGAATGTGTTTCATCGGAACAGTCACCCCTTTTATCATTGTAGTTGTCTTTATTGTACACGCTGGCCGGCCGCTTGTCAAGGTTTGCAGGCGGCCCGCCAGGCGCGCGGGGTGCAGCCGTAGCGCCGGCCGAACTGCTGGGCAAAGTAGGCCGGGCTGGAAAAACCGCAGGCCAGCGCCACCTCGGTGACGGAAGCGCCGCCGCGGCGCAGCATATCGCAGCTGACCTCCAGCCGGTAGCGGTTCAGATACTCGATGGGCGGCTGCTGGGCGTAGCGGGCAAACAGCGCGCAGCACTTGCTGCGGCAGACCCCGCCCGCCGCGGCGATGTCGGCCAGCGTCAGCTTTTCGGCATAATGGCGGTAGATAAACTGCACCATCGCCCGCTGGCGGGCCAGGTCGGCGTCGGTCTCGCCGGCGGCGGGGGCGGCGGCCCTGGCCGCCTGCAAAAGCGTGCCCCAGGCTGCCGCCAGCTGCCCCAGCGCCGCCAGTTCCCAGGCGGGGCCGGCTGTTTCGCCGGCGTCCGCCATGGCGTCCAGCGCGCGCCCCAGCCGCGCCGCCGGCGGCGTGCCGGCGGCAAAGTGCAGGCATTCCAGCCCCGGCTGCTCCACAAAGGGGCGCACCTGCTCCCGGTACAAAACCGGACTGCCGGTAAGCAGCTGCGGCCGCACCAATACGCAAAGGAACCGGCAGTCGTTTTCGTCGGCGGCGCGGCCGCCGTGCATCTGCCGGCTGTTGACGACCAGCACGTCCCCCGGCCCCAGCAGCAGATCATGGGCGTTGACGGCGTACCGCATCCGCCCCTCATAGACGCGGATGAACTCCAGATCGTCGTGCCAGTGAATCAGCGCACGGCGGTGGGAGTAGCACGACAGGCTGCCCTGCCGGATATACAGGGGCACCACCGCCCGGTCGTAGCGGATGATCTCGGCGGCGTCGCCCATCACATGGACCTGGTACTCCGGCTTCTGCACATCCGGCATGGCGCATCCCCCTCCCCTGCGGCGGTTTGGCCCGCAGATACGATATTGATAGTTTTGGCGGAAAATCGCGGTAGATTGGCGCGCTCCCGTGTTCTATTATATTATCAGAACGAGTCCGGCACAAGCCCGAAACAAGCCGTCCCCGCCGGGCACAGCCGCCCAAAGCCCCGCCCGCCCCCAGGAAAGGAGGACCCTGCCATGTCTGCCAAACAAACCGCCTTTGCCGCCCGCATCCGCCGCTGGATGCTCGCCAATCTGCTGGTGCTGATCGAAAACGCCCCCACCGACCTGTTCCGGGACGCGTATCTCGACTTTGCCGGCGCGCTGTACCTGTCCGGCCGCGGCCGCCGGTAAAGCGCCTTGTCTGCCCGCCGCCGTCCCCCGTCTTGACAGGCAGCAGGGCGCAGGGTATAATAAAGCCACAAAATCGGTTGGCGTCTGCCGCCGTTGTGGATCTTTTTCGAAAAGCATGCTCTTTTCTTTTTCGCCACACGTCCCCCCGCCGGGGTGCGTGTGGCATTTTTTTGTGCCTGCCGTTTTGATTTTTCGCGCACTTTTTTGCGCAGGAGGGGGACTTTTATGGATCAGACCTTTATGAAACAGCGCCCGGTGCTGCCGCTGGTGGTGTCGATGGCGCTGCCCATGACGCTTTCGATGCTGGTGACCTCGCTGTACAACATCGTGGACAGCTACTTTGTCGCCCAGATCAGCGAGGACGCCATGACCGCGCTTTCGCTGGTATACCCGGTGCAGAACCTGGTCAACGCGGTGACCATCGGTTTTGCCATCGGCGTCAATGCGGTCATCGCCTTTTTCCTGGGGGCCGGCCAGCACCGGACAGCCGGCCGCGCCGCCGCGCTGGGCATTCTGCTCAACGCCCTGCACGGCGCGGTGCTGACGGCCATCTGCCTGCTGGCCATGCCGGCTTTCCTGGCCGCCTTTACCGACTCGGCCGCCATTTTGGACATGGGGCTGCGGTATGCCAACATCGTGCTGCTGTTCAGCGTGCCCATCGGGCTGGCCATGGTCTTTGAAAAGATCACCCAGGCAATGGGGCGGATGGTCACCTCGATGGTCTGCATGCTGATCGGCTGCGTGGTCAACATCATCCTGGACCCGCTGATGATCTTCGGCATCGGGCCTTTCCCCGCCATGGGCATCGAGGGCGCGGCGCTGGCCACCGGCATCGGGCAGTGCGCCTCGATGGCCGCCTATCTGGTCTGCTGGAAGCTGCAGGGCCTGCCCATGCCGCTGCGGCTGGCCGGCGGCGATCCGGGCGCCGGGCGGCTGTGCGCCCGGATGTACACGGTGGGCGTCCCCGCCGCGCTGAACCTGGCGCTGGCTTCGCTGCTGGTGACGGTGCTCAACGCCATCCTGGCCGCCTTCTCCCAGACCTATGTGCTGATCTTGGGCGTCTACTACAAGCTGCAGACCTTTTTGTACCTGACGGCCAACGGCATCGTGCAGGGCATCCGCCCCCTGATGGGCTACAACTACGGCGCCGGCGAGTACCGCCGGGTGCGGCAGATCTTTGCCGCCAGCCTGGGGCTGATCCTGGCCGTGATGGCCGCGGGCACCGCGCTGTGCTTTGCCATCCCGGAACAGCTTTTGGGGCTGTTCACCCCAAATGCCGAGACGGTCGCCCTGGGCGCCCATGCGCTGCGCACCATTGCCGTCGGGTTTATCGTATCCGGCGTGTCGCTGGCGGCGTCCGGCGCGCTGGAGGGCCTGGGCAAGGGCGTGGAATCGCTTTGGATCTCGCTGTGCCGGTATGTGGTGGTGATTTTGCCGCTGGCCTTTGCGTTCAGCCGGCTGTGGGGCGCCGACGGCGTCTGGCACGCCTTCTGGGTGACCGAGTTCATCACCGCCGGCATCGCTTGGCTGATCTACCGCCGCGCCACCGATTTCACCCGCCAGCCGGACCGGAAAAGCTGACCGCCCGCGCTCTGTGCAAAAAGCGGCGCGGCCGCCCTGACATTGGGGCGGCCGCGCCGTTTTGCTTTATGGTACGGCGTTTTTGCCGTGTCCTCTTGTGTCCGTCGCGCCGGTCAATAGCGCTCGCGGCGGGCCATCCAGTCCTCGCACAGGGCGCGGGCCTCGTCCTCGCTGCGGCACACGCAGGAGAACAGCTCCCCGCCCTGGGTGCGGTAGGAATATTCCACGCGCTTTTGTCCGTTCTTGCTGGCCGCAAAGGGGATGCAGCGTTCCTGTCCAGGCAATAAATATGCAACTTCCACAAGATCACCCTTCTATATTTGGTGGTTTTGCCGCGTCAATGCTCCGCGGCCCGCAACGGTTTTTAGTCTATCACAAACCGCCGTTTTTTTGAATGGACTTTCGGCCCCTGGCCCTGCCGTCCTCATCGACGCAACGTCCCGGCGTCTCTTCTGCATTTTTGTTGCTTATGGGGATATGTGCCGGCATTTTGCCGTGGCATTTTGGCCGCCGGGGTGGTAAAATCAGGGTATCCGTTTCACAGCTTTTTCCGTCCGATCGCACACAGGAGGTGTTTTTCTTGTCCCTGCCGGTACTGACCGAACAACAGGCGCTGGCCCACCGGCTGCATGCCCATCATCTGGACGTCCCGCTGCCCGCAGGCGGGCTGGCGCAGGCCGCCGGGGCCTGCGGGCTGCAAAACTCGCCGCCCGGCGCCTGGGAGACCGCGGCCTTTGTGCGGGTGCGGGAGACCGGCATCGCCGGCCTGCACGACGCGCTGTACCACGACAAAACGCTGCTGCAGGCCTGGAGCGTGCGGGGCGTGCCGCTGGTGTTCCCCACCGCCGACGCGGGGGTGTTTTTGGCGGCGCTGCAGGCCCGCCCCGGCGAGGAACCCTGGATCTACACCCGCGGCATCGGCCTGGCAGAGGAGTTTTTGGGCATGACGGCCGGCGAGCTGCTGCCGCTGGTGCGCCGGGCCGCCGCGCTGGAGCGCGACACCGTGCAGACCAAAGAGGCGCTGGACCAGTACCTGGCCGACCGGGTGCGGCCGCTGCTGCCCGCCGAAAAGCGCCCGCTGTGGGACGCGCCGTCGATGTACGGCAGCCCCGGCCGCCAGACGGTGGGCGGGGCGGTGGTGTCTTTTCTGCTGCGCCCCTGCGCCTTTGGGGGGCAGGTGGTGTTCGGGTTCCGGCAGGGGGTGCACCCCACCTTCACCGCGCCGGCGCGCTGGCTGGGGCAGCCGCTGCCCCAGGCCGACCCGGACGCCGCCGGGCGGGAGCTGGTGCGGCGTTTTTTGCACTGCTACGGCCCGGCCACACGGCAGGAGCTGATCGACTGGCTGGGCTGCAGCCCGGCCCAGGGCAGCCGCCTGTGGGACGCCACCGCCCCCGGCACGGCGGACGTAACGCTGGCGGGGCGCACCCGCCGGATGCTGGCCGCCGACCTGGACGCCCTGCCCAACTTGCCCGGCCCGCAGCAGGCGCCGCTTTTGCTGCTTGGCCCCCACGACCCCTACCTGGACCAGCGGGACCGCGGCCTGCTGCTGCCGGACAAACGGCTGCAGCGGCTGGTGTGGCGCACGGTGGGCAACCCCGGCGCGATTTTGCAGCAGGGCCGGGTGGCCGGCTGCTGGAAAAGCAAGACCCGGCGGGGCAGCCTGCTGGTGGAGGCGGTTTTCTGGCAGGAGCCCGGCCCCGCCGCCCGCGCCGCGGTGCAGGCCAAAGCCGAGGCATGGGCGGCTTTCCGCCAGATGCCGCTGGCGGAGTGCCAATTCTCGGTACTGGCGTGACGCGGCCGGATACACAAGCAAAGCCGCCGGCACCCTTTTGGGGTGCCGGCGGCTTTTTGCGTGCGCCGTCCTATGCTGTGTCAAAACGGCAGACCGCCCCGCCCCTGCAGCAGGGGCGGAGCAGCCTGTATGATGTGCGCAATGCGGTGCCGGTCACCCTTTGCTGCCGACAGAAGGCTGCCGCTGCAACGCCGTTGCCGCACGGAAGAGAGGAACGCTTACTTGACGGACTTGTTGAAAGCGCCGATGATCATGCAGATGATGGCCGCCAGGAAGCAGACCACCGCCACGACCATGGCATAGAATACCTGCCAGCCGACCGTGTTGGCCGAGTTGTAGGAGAACAGGCCGGACATCAGCAGGATGCGCTCGTTGAGCATCGAGCCGATGACCACGGTCAGCAGCGCAACGGCGGCCACCGCGGAAACGGTGCCCAGGTAATCAAAGTTGCCCATCCTGGTGGGGGCAATGGCAGCCACGGCCGCCAGCACGGCGGCGATCACCGCCATGGCCACCAGGGAGACAAAGCCGTTCAGGGCGTTGGCCGTGCTCATGGTGCTGCTGACGATCATGGCGACCAGCCCGACCACAGCCAGCACAAAGGCGACCGCGTCCATGTAAAAGCCAAGGGCCTTTTTGTTAGCCATTATTTAACCTCGCTTTCTTTGCGCTTGGAGGTCACGTACAGCGCCGCCGAAGCAACGGTCAGCACGCCGGAGACCACGGCCAGGCCGATGTAAAGCACACGCCACCAGGTCACAGCCTGCTCCACGCGGGTGGTGCTGTTGTAGCGGTTCATCAGATGGCTCTGGGACATGGCGTACAGGATGTTGTGGGCAGACTCCTTGACAGCCGCCTGCAGGGTGGCGTCGCCCAGCAGCATGGTGCTGCTGACGGTGTTGCCGTCCACCTGGGTGGCAAAGCGGGAGTTGTTGTCCAGCGTGGTGGTGGAGTAGAATCCGGACATGCCGCGGGTATCGTAGCAGGTGGTGCCGGAAGCCAGAACGGCGGTGTACAGGTCCATGTCGTCATAAATATCGGTGACGGCGTAGCCCTGGAAGCCCCACTCGTTCTTCAGGATGTTGGTCATCAGGCCGGTGGAGCAGGTGCACTCCACAGGGCCGATCTTGCTGAAGGAGACCATCAGGCCGCGCATGCCGTTGTTCTCCTCGGCGGTATCGTACTTGGTCGCCTCGAACGCGATCTGGTAGGCGCGCAGCTCCACCTCGCGGGCGCGCTGCTCGGTCATGAAGGGGGCCACGCCGGAGCGGTTGGTCTCCTGGTCGTTGAAGGCAAAGTGCTTGGGCGCGGCGATCAGGCCGTACTGCTGGGCGCCGATGGCAAACTCCATCGAGCAGACGCCGGCCAGGACTGGGTCCTCGGAGTAGTACTCGCCGTTGCGGCCGTTGTAGGCGTGGCGGTGGGTGTTCAGGCCGGGGCCCCACAGGATGGGGATGCCCACAAACAGGCTCTCCTCGCCGATGAACGCGCCGATGTCATACATCAGCTGCGGGTTGAAGGAGGCAGCCACCAGCGGAGAGTTGCCGAACACTTCGGGGTGCCAGTTGTAGTTGGGGTCCTCGGGACCGATGGCCCAGGGGGCGTTGGGGTCCTTGTTGGCGTTCAGGTTGACCGCGACGCCGTTGGCGGTATTCTCGGTCATGTAGGTCTCGACCGTGCCGATGGACTCGACGCCGGGGATCCTGGGGCCGCCGAAGGTGGCCAGGTACTGGGCTTCCTCCAGGCTCATCTTGTCCAGCAGGGTCTGCCAGGACGGGTCGTCAAAGTCGACGTCGTACATCTGGTAGAACATGATGTCGCTGTCCTGCTCCCACAGGATGGAGGAGGTATCGTCGTCGGTCTTGAGGGTGTAGTACTTGCCGCTGAACAGGTCTATCATTTCCTGGCTGGTCAGCGTCATCTCGGTGTAGTTCTTGGGGAAGGTGCCGGCCCAGTCGGAACGGGTCAGGTAGGTGACCTCGCCGGGCTGGAAGTGGTTCCAGTCGGCGTACTCCAGCTGGTTGGAGATCTTCGCGCCGGTCTTGGAGACGGAGAAGGCGGTGCGGGAGATAAAGTCCTCGGTAATGTTCTGCATGTAAGCCATGGCGGCGTTGCCGGGGGCGTCCATGAGCTCGGCATCCGCGCCCTGCAGGGCCAGGATGTTGTTCAGCGCGTCATGGGCGCCGTTGCCGATGGCAAAGTAGTAGCTGCCGGGGTCCAGCACATAGGTGCCGTAGGTGCCGTCGCCGTTGTCGTACTCGCTGTCATAGCTGGCGATGTACTGCAGGTCGACGGTAACGGGAACGACCTCGCTCTCGCCGGGCTGCAGGGTCTGGGTCTTGCCGAAGTTCAGCAGCTGGATGGCCACTTTCTCCAGACCGCCCTGGGTGTAGGGCGCCTGGCCGTAGACCTGCACGCTGGACTTGCCGGCGGTATTGCCGGTGTTGGTGACCTTGACGTTGAAGGTGGCGTAGGCGTTGGTCGCGCCGGTCTCCGGGTCGGTGGTGATGTCAAAGGTGGGCGCGCCCTGCAGCTCCTGGGTGAAGGTGGTGTAGGACAGGCCGTAGCCGAAGCCGTAGGCGACCTCGTTGGCATAGTTCCACTCGGTGTCGGAGGCATAGGCGCCCACCGGGGAGGTGGCGTTGCCGGTGCCGTAGACCGAGTCGTAGTAGCGAGTCTCGTAGTAGCGGTAGCCGGTGTACAGGCCCTCGGCCTCGATGATGTAGGAGCCGGCGTCATTGCCCAGGGAGCCGCCGCCGCGCTGGATCACATCGCTGTTGGTGAAGAAGTAGTAGCCCATGTTCTGCATGGCAGGGGCGGACATATTGTAGGTGGCGTAGATGTCGGGCAGACCGCCGGAGGGGCTGGTGCGGCCGCACAGGATGTCCGCCACGCCCAGCATGCCGTAGCAGCCGGGGAAGCCGATCCACAAAATGGCGTCAACGTCGGGGTCGTTTTTCAGCTGGCCGATCTCCATGGGGGTGGCGCTGTTGATCAGAACGATGACGTTGTCGCTGGCCTGCTTGGCCAGTTCAACGGCTTCCAGCTCGTTGGTGGTCAGGGCCAGGGGCTCCTCGGCGCCCAGGCCGTCCACGATGCCGCCGGGGATATAGTCCGGTGGATTCGGCGCTGGGCCGGCCCAGGACCACGATGGCCGCGTCGCCGTACTCGGCAAAGCTGGCGGCATAATCCGGGTTGGCGGCGGCGATCTCGTCCACGCTGGGCTCGCCGGGGTCATACTCGTTGGCGGGGCCCTCGTTCTCGGCGTGCTGGTAGGTCTCGTTCAGGGTCTCGTAGATCTCCGGCATCACGGGGTTGACGCTGAAGCCGGCGCCCTCAAAGGCGAACTCCTCGCCGGTCCAGCCATCCATCGTGTAGCTGACGGAGCGGTCGCCGCTGCCGTTGCCGCTGATGGCCTGCTGGCGGGTGATGGTGTTGGCAAAATCGGTCTGGTTCTGGCTCAGCGCCTGCTCCAGGCTGATGTAGGGGCCCTGCGCCTTGACGCCGAAGGCCGAGCCGATCAGCGACACATGGGAGCGGATGCCCAGCAGCGTGACGGCCGAACCCTCGGCCAGCGGCAGGCCCTGGCCGCCCTCGGTGTTGTTCTTCAAAAGGACGGCGCCCTCGGCCGCCTGCTGGCGGTTCAGGTCGATGGCCTTCTGGATCAGGGCGGTGGAGTTGCCGGTGCCGTCCTCGTTCAGGACTTCAGCCGACGGGGTGAACTTGTCGTACAGCGGGTCGTCCTCGGTATCGTCCGAGACAAAGACCTCGCTGGTGGTGCCCAGGGCAGTGTCGATGGTGGCCTTGTAGCCCTCGGCGATGGTGCCCACCACCAGGGAGAGCGCCAGCACAAAGGTGAACACCACTGTGAGGCCTCTCCACAATGCAGTCTTTTTGAAACTCATTTCGCTTCTCCTTCTTGGAAAATTTGTGCAGCCGCGCCGCCCGATACGTCGGCAGGCGGTGTGCGGCCCCGGCGGAACGGTTCCGCCGCTTGCCCGGAGCCCCCGGCCTGCGCGGCATGCACAGGATTTTTTGTGATTTTTGTGCATTTTTCACAAATCCTTCATCGCATTTTCAAATATGTACCTTTGTTGTGAAATCCGGGCTTTCCCACCGGGGCCGGCCGGCAAAACCGCCCCTTCCGCCCAAAACCAAACCCGCCCGCAGGGGCGCTGCCTGGGGGCAGGCCCTGCGGGCGGGGGATGCTGTGCGGTCTGTGCGCGGGCGCGGGCGGCGTCAATCGCCGTCCGCCTTGCCTTGGCCGGCAGGCGGCAGGGCCTTTTGCACCAGCGCCAGGACGTCCAGGGCCAGGTCGGCCTGGGCGGGGGTCAGGCTGTCCAGGCGGGCCGCCAGCGCGGGGAATTTGGCGGCCGCCTCCGGTTCCGCGCCGAATACCAGGTCGTCGGCACTGCAATGCAGGGCCAGCGCCAGCTTGCGCAGCGTCTGCACCGTCATGCCCTTGCGGCCGGTCTCGATATCGGCCAGAAACTGCACCGAGATCTCGGCGCACTCGGCCAGTTTTTCCCTTGTCAGCGCCAGCTCCTCGCGGCGGCACCGCAGCCGCCGGCCGATCGCGCTGTTTACAGCGGCGTCAAATCCCACGGGGCTCTGCCTCCTTTCCCCCATCGTTGTCCCCGCCGGCCTGCGTTCGCCCTGCCCTGCTTTGGGCGGCGGGTGCCTTTCTATCCATGTTCCTGCCGATAGAACGCATTATTTCTCCACGGAGTAGAGAAATAGCGAAGGCGCCTTCGCTGTGTTTTGCCAAATCTTTCCATTTTGCGGCTTTGCCCATGGCTGCACGCAAAGCCGGGTCTTACAGTAAAGGTAACACTTCCTGCAAAAAATAGCAACGGTTTTTTCAAACGCAGCGGCCGCAGCAGCCAAAAAAGCAAAGCCGCCGGCACCCAGTTGCGGCTGCCGGCGGCTTTGCTATGGACGTATTTTGAGGATAGAGAAGATGTCAGTTTATTGTCAGGGGCTGGCCGCTCCCTGCCCGGCCGGGCGGGGCCGTTACTCCGCCTTGACGGCCTTCTTTTTGCGGACGGCCAGCACCAGCTTGACGATGAACACCACCGTCACGACGCCCAGCACCACATCCAGCGCGATCAGCGCGATCTGCCACCAGGGGGTGACAGCCACGATGTGGGTGTCGGCGGTAAAGCCGTTCATGGCGTTGGAGTTGGCCACCGTGTACAGGATGCGGTGGGACGCCTGGCGCATGGCCTGGGTGATGTCCGGGTCGCCCTGGTACAGGGTCAGCAGGTCGGTGGTCCACTGCTCGGCGCTGGAGTCCCAGCTGTCGGTGCCGGCCAGCAGGCCCCAGGCCACGTCAAAGCTCTTCATGGTGATGCCGTAGGCGGCAAAGGCAGAGTTGCCGGAGAAGTCGGTCAGCGCAAAGCCGTCCATGCCCCACTCGCCGCGCAGCACGTTGGTCATCAGGCCCTCGTGCGCGCCCGACCAGGTGGCGCCAAAGCGGGCGAAGGAGTTCATCACGTTTTTGGCGCCGCCCTCGGTGACGGCGATGCGGAAGGGCTCCAGATACAGCTCGCGGATGGTCTGCTCGTCCGCCCAGGTGGAGATGCAGCGGCAGTGGCTCTCGGTGTCGTTGAGGGCAAAGTGCTTGATGTAGACGTAGACGCCCTTGGACTGGATGCCCTGGACCTCGGCGGCGGCGATCTTGCCGGAGAGGAAGGGGTCCTCAGAGTAATACTCGAAGTTGCGTCCGCTGTAAGCGGTGCGGTGCAGGTTCATGGCGGGGCCGTACAGGCCGGAGGCGCCCAGGTCCAGCATATCGTTGCCGATGCAGCGGCCGACCTCCTCCATCAGCTCCACATTGTAGGTGGCGGCCATGATGTTCTCGTCCGAGTAGGCGCAGTGGCAGGTGGAAACGCCGGTCAGCGTCTGGGTAAAGCCCTGGGGGCCATTGTCGTCCACGGTGGCGGGCTTGGAGACCGACTCCACCAGCGCGGTGTTGTGGTAGCCCTTGCCGATCAGCTCGGCCATCTCCTCAAAGGTCAGCTGGTCCAGCAGCGTTTCCCACTGGGGATCGTCGTAGTCCAGGCCGATCATCATGCCCAGGGTCATGCCGTTGTCGGCGCCCATGGTGGGCATCTCGGTGGTGGAGCCTTCGATGCCGTTGTAGGTCTGGTAGAGGTTCAGGTCGGCCAGGATGGCGTCGTTGGCTTCCAGCTCAAACACCTGGGGCCAGGTGCCCTGCCAGTCGCTGCGGGACAGCACGGTCATGGTGTCCTCGACGCCGTAGTAGTCCAGGCTGGCGTTGTCGAACTGGTTGGTGATCTCGGCGCCGGTGGCGGCGGAGACGGCGTAGGTGGTGGTGTCGATGGCGGCATTGGTATACTGCCAGGCCATGGCGGCGTCGCCGTCGGCGGTCATGCCGTTCTCGACGGTGCAGCCCTTGGCGGCCAGGATGCTGTTCAGCGCGTCGTGGGCGTCATGGCCGGCGGTCAGGTAGTAGTCGCCGGCGTCCAGGATGTAGGTCCGGGAGGTCTCGGCGTCGTAGCAGGCCAGCTCGGAGCGGGGCACCGTGATGGTGACGGTCTCGCTGGCGCCGGGTTCCAGCATCTCGGTCTTGTCAAAGCCGCACAGCTCGACGGAAGCCTTCTCAATGCCGTTCTGCCGGTCGTAGTCGGTGTAGGGGGACTGGAAGTAGACCTGCACGACCTCCTTGCCGGCCACGCTGCCGGTGTTGGTGACCGTGACGTTGACGGTGAAGCTGTCGGAGGCGGCGTCATAGCCGGCGCTGAAGTCCGACCAGTCGAAGGTGGTGTAGCTCAGGCCGTAGCCGAAGGGATAGGCCACGGTGGAGGCGTAGTCGTAGTCGCCGGCATTGCCCTGGCCCAGCACCACGTCCTCGTAGCGGGTCTCGTAGTAGCGGTAGCCGACGTAGATGCCCTCCTGGTAGGCGATGTAGTAGGCGTTGCCGTCCAAACCGCCGTTGGAGACCGAGTACCAGGTGGCGGTGTCGTTCTCGTCAAAGTTGGAATAGGTCTGGGCGTAGTAGCCCACCAGGCCGGGAGCGGTGGTGTTGTCGTAGCAGTAGGTGTCCACCAGCTTGCCGGAGGGGTTGACGTTGCCCACCAGGATGTCGGCGACGGCGTTCAGGCCCCAGGTACCGGTGTAGCCGATCCACAGCACGGCGTCCACGCCGTAGGCCGGGTCGTCGATAAAGTCGCACTCCAGCGCGTTGGTGGAGTTGATCAGGACGATGACCTTGTCGAATTCCTCGTTGGCCATTTCCAGCATGTCCCGCTCCTCCTGGGTCAGCGACAGGACGTTGGTGCCGTCGGTGTAGTCGCCGTATTCCAGGTCGGCGCCCTCGCCGGCCACGCGGGAGATGGTGACGATGGCGGCGTCGCCGTACTCGGCAAAGCTAGAGCGCACGTCGGTGATCTCGGCGCCGGCGGCCACGTCGGCAGCCTCCACGTTGGTGCCGTACAGCGAGACGGGCACCTCGTTGATGTGCCAGGCGGCCCGGTCGCCCAGGCTGACGCCCTTGCCGGGGGTGCGGACGTAGTCAGCGCCCGCGCCGGTGGTGTAGAAATCCCACAGGGTGGGGTTGACTTCCAGGCCGACTTCCTCCAGGGCTTCCTTCAGCGTGGGAGCGTTGGAGGTGTCGATGTCCGCCGAGCCGGTGCCGCAGGTGACGATGTCCACCGAAGAATGGCTCAGCGTGCTGACCTTGTCGCCGGCGGACAGCGGCAGCGCGCCGTTGTTTTTCAGCAGCACGGCGCCCTCGCCGGTCAGCTGCTCGGCGATCTCCCTGTCGTGGGCTTCCAGCTCCTCGACGCTGGAGAAGTCGCTCTCGTAATAGACGGCGTCGTCATCGGTGCCGCGGGTGTCGTAGGTGGACACCTGCAGTGCGATGTTGACCGCCTGCGAGCTGGCAAACGCCAGGTTGGTACCGATGCAGGCCGCAGCGAACAGCACGGCGAACACGCCGGTCAGCACGCTGTACAGCACAACGCCGGAACCTTTCTTTTTGGTTTTCTTTTCCATGTTTCTCTCCTTCTGTGGGCTCGCTTTCTCTATCCTTTCCGCCGGGCGATGGTCCGGCGGCGTCCCGATGCCTTGTATTGTAAATACAGTGTAAACGGCCCGCAAGGGGGTTGGGAAAATCGGTCTTTCCGGCGCGAAAATCGGTTTTTGGGCGTAAAAAAACGCCGTCCGTTTTTGGCGGTTTTGCACAAAAGCGGGCGGCAATTTTTTCTTTTTGGGGGACGGCGTCAGGGCGCCGGCCGGGGAAATACGATGCGCAGCGTAAACACGCCGTCCTGCACGTCGGAGGTCAGCTGCCCGCCGTAGCGGCGGACGATGCGGCGGATGTTTTTCAGCCCGTAGCCGTGGTTTTTCTGCCGGGGCAGGCCGTCCTCGATGGCGACGCTGCCGTGCACCGGGTTGGCCACGTTGACCACCACAAAGCCCTGGCGGCGGCGGACCAGCACCTCCACCAGCCGGCGGTCGGGCGCGGCAAAGCCGGATACCGCCTCCAGGGCGTTGTCCAGCGCGGCGGCAAACAGGCCGTACAGGTCGGCCGGGTCCAGAAATTCCAGGCAGGCACCGTCGGCCACGCAGTTCAGCGTGATGCCGGCGTCCTCGCACTGCATGGCCTTCTCGGTCAAAACGGTATCCAGCACGTCGCTGCCGGTGCGCACCATGGCGTCCAGCGCCTGCACCGCCTGCTCGGCCTGGGGGTCGGGCGGGGCGCCGGCGGCCCGCAGCCGGGCCAGCTCCACTTTTAAGGCGTGGCAGCGCCGGTTGATCAGTTCCACGCCGCGGCGGGCATTGGCGTACTGGCGCTTCTGCTGCTCATACAAAAGGTTCAGTGTGTTCAGTTCCCGCTGCAAAACGCCTTTTTTGTACAGCTCGTTCTGCAGGTACAAAACCGTCAGGCAGTAAAACTGGCCCAGCACCGCCGGCAGCACAATGGCCTCGTTCCAGGCCACCACGCCCACGCCCTGGCTGAGCAGCTCAAACAAAATGGAAAACAACAGCGCCAGCAGCGCGGCGCTGGCCAGCTGACCGATGCCCACGTCGTAGCCGCCGTTCCAGGGCATCCAGCGGCAGGCGGTAAACCGCAGCAGGGCAAACAGCAGCGCGCTGAACGCCACCTCCACCCACCAGAACTGCCGCCAGGGCAGGGTGCTGCCGCCCAAAGCCAGGCCCTGCGCCGCCATCCACAGCTCGTGCACCGCCTGCATGCCCACCTGGGCCAGCACGGCGCAGTAGGCCGCGCCCATCAGGGGCAGCCGGGCGCAGCTGTACGCCAGCAGCGCCACCACCAGCCCCATCAGCGCACGGTGCAGCAGCGCCCATTCGTCCTGCCCCAGCGGATAGAGCAGCAGCGCCGCCAGCATCAGCACAGGCAGGCCCAGCGCCGCTCGCAGCGGGTAGCGGTCCCGGTGGGCCAGCGGGTCGATAAAAGCCATCGCCCCCAGCCAGGCCAGCTCGCCTTCCAGCGCGGAGCTGCCCAGCACCGCCGCCCAGCTCATGTCTCGCCCCCGATGTAGGCGGTGACCGCCGCCACAAAGGGGGCGCGGCAGCGGCGGCTGATCTCCAGCGGGCGGCCCGCCACCGTCACGGTGTCCCCCGCCACGCCGGTGACATGGCGCAGGTTGACCAGGTAGCACTGGTTGCAGCGGGCAAAGTGCCAGGGGGCCAGCTCCTTCTCGGCGGCGGAGAGGGAGCCGCGCAGCGCGAACGCCCCCTGCTCGGTATGGTAATAGAGCATGCGGTCGCGGGTCTCCAGGTAGTAGATCTGCCGCACGTCCAGCCGGCGGAGGCCGTCGGCCAGGCTGAGGGTGACCGTGTGACCGGCCCGGCTGCGCGCCCGGCGCACCGCCCGGTCCATCTTGATGCTGAACACCGGGTAGTTGACCGGCTTTAAGATAAAGTCCAGCGCCTCCACCTCGTAGCCCTGCACGGCGTAGCGGGCGATGTTGGTGATAAAAAGGATGACCGCCTCGCAGCCCTGCCGCCGCAGCCGCCGGGCGGCCTGCATGCCGCTGGTGCCGGGCATCTCCACGTCCAAAAACAAAATGTCAAAGGCGGGGTCGTACTGCGCCAGCAGCTGGTCGGCGGTGGCAAAGGCGCAGGTCTCCAGCGCCAGGCCGTGCTCGGCGGCATAGCGGTCCAGGCAGGACTTCAGCTGGGCGGCCTCGGCCGCGTCGTCCTCCACGCAGGCAATTTTCAGCATACAAAAACACCGCCTTCCCTTGGCGGAGTGCGCACAAAAAAGCATTGCCGCAAAATCTACCCAAAACAGGCCGTTGGCTGCGTTGCCGCCCACCCGTATTTGCGATTTTGTTGCTTCGCAGGTTTGCTGCTTGCGCAGCAAAACCAAAGCTTCCTTATGCTTACTCCGCCTTACCGATCCCCCCTCGCCAGTGCCGCGGTCCGCGGCGCGGGGTCTCTGGGTCTCAGTATACAGGAAAGCGGCGTTTTTTTCAATCAACAGTCGGCGGGGCGTCCCGATCATTCCGCAGCCACGGGCGCGTCAGGGCGGGCAAGGTCGGCGTGCTCCCGCCGCAGCAGGATGCCGCCCAGCACGGCCGCCAGCACGGCGGTGCCGGCAAAGTTCAGCCAGATGCCGGTCAGGCCCAGCGGCCACAGCACCAAAATCAGCACCACCGGGAACACCAGCGCCGTGGACACCGAGATGATGGTGGCGGGCACCGCCTTTTCCACCGCCAGCAGGTAGCTTTGCACCCAGAAGGAGAACCACCGGGTCAGGTAGGTCAGGCTGAACAGCCGCACCGCAAAGGCGGCCATGGCCAGCGCATCGGCGCCGCCGTCCGCCATGAACAGCCCCGCGATCTGGCCGGGGAAGGCAAACAGCACCACCGCCGAGAGCAAGCCCACCGCCGCCGCGGCGGTGCGGCAGCATTTTTCAATGGCGCGCACCCGGCTGTACCGCCCGGCGCCCCAGTTGTAGCCCACCGCCGGCTGGAGCGAGTCGCACATGCCGTACAAAAGCGGCTGGATAAAGCCGTCGGCGTACATCAATACGCCATAGATGGAGACGGCATTCTCGCCGCCCAGACGCACCAGCAGCACGTTCATGATGATGCTGGTGATGCGGCCGGCGATGTTGTTCAGGAAAGTGGGCAGGCCGCAGGAAGCGATCTTTTTGACAATATCCGGCGAGAATTTCGGCCTGCAGAAACGCAGCTTGAACTTGCCCATCGCAAAGGGGACAAGCGCCAGCAGCGCGCAGATGATCATGCCCAGGCAGGTGCCCAGCGCCGCGGCCCAGATGCCCCAGCCGAACACGCCCAAAAACAGAAATTCCAGCCCGGCGCTGAGCACCGACATCAGGATGTTCAGCATCATGCTGCCCTTGATCTGGCCGCAGATGCGCAGGTAGTTGTCGGTGGCAAAGACGATGGTGGTCACCGGCGAGCAGAGGGCGTACACCCGCAGGTACTGCACCGCAAACGCGGCGAACTCGCCCTCGGCGCCCATCAGGCCGATCAGGACCGGCGCGATGGCATACATCACCGCGCCCACCAGAATGCCGGTGCCAAAGATCATCAGGCAGGCACAGGTAAAGATGTTGTTGGCCTTTTTGTCCTGCCCCTGCCCCAGCGCGATGGAGATGGGCACCGACGACCCCACGCCGATCAGGTCGGCCAGGGCAAAGTTGATAATGACAAAAGGCATGGCCAGGTTGAGCGCGGCAAAGGCCGTGCTGCTCAAAAACTGGCCCACCAGGATGCCGTCCGCCAGCTGGTAGATCGCCGAGGCAAGCATGCCGATGGCGCCGGGCAGCGCGGCCATAAAAAACAGTTTTGCGGGCGGCGTTTTCAAAAACATCGTCTGCTGGTCCATTTTTTGTTTGCTCCTCCTTGGGGGATATCCAAATGATCAAAACTTTGCCAAAGCCGCGGATGCCGGAACGGGGCCGCGCCGGGGCGCAGCGTCAATCCCTGGTCCCGCGCTGCCGCCCGTTTTGGGGCATCCGCGCCCGGAACTGGGCGCACAGCTCGTCGGCAAACGCCTCGTATACAGAGATGAACTCTGCCGAAAACTTTGCCAGCATCGCTTCCAGGGCGGCATTTTCGGCCGCGTAGACGTCCTTCAGGATGGTGCGGGCGTAGTCCACGCCGGCCGGCGTCAGGCAGATGGTCTTTTCGCGGCCGTCGCCGTGGCGCAGCGTCAGGTAGCCCTGCTGCTGCATCCGGTGCACGATGGTGTTGATGGTGGTCTTGGGGATCAGCCATTCCTCGCAGACCTGCTTCTGGCTGTGGGGCCGGCCGTCGTCCAGCGCGTAAAGCAGCGCCAGCGTGTTTTCCTCCACGCCCAGGCGCCGGGCGCAGTAATAGTACGCCCCGTCAATGCGGTTGAAGGCCTGCGTCAGCCGGCGGATCAGCCGCTGCTTTTCTTCCCGATCCATAGGGGTCCCCTCCCCTGCGCAGGGCGGGCTGTCCCCCGTCCGCCGCGCGGCGTTCTGCTGCGGCGGCACAACAAAATACGGTTTCGTACCAGGGCAGCAAAGGCCAGTATAGTACGAAACCGTATTTTTGTCAAGGGACAATTTTCGCGGCGCATCCCCATTTGCCGCCCGCCAAAAAGCCGAAACACCCCGGCCCTTTGCCGAAACGGCAGGACCGGGGTGTTTTTTATGAGAATGAGGTCAGAGATACAAGCGGCCGTCTTTCAGGCCGCGCAGGGCAGGGCTCCGCCACACCGGCGGCATGCCGGGCAAGCAAAGCGGGCCCGCCGTTCAAAAAATGTGGCGGAGGAAGAAAAAGTACACCACAAATCCAAACACGGCAAATACCACCAGCAGCGCCGGGATAAAAACGATCAGCGCGGCCAGGATCATGGCCAGGCGGTCGCCTTTTTCCGGCGGCGCCTCCTCCAGCGTCTTGGCAAAGCGCTCCTCGGCCTTTTTCTGGTCGGTCAGCACGCGTTTGAGCTTTTTTTGAAAAAACATGATGGTTTCCTCTGGCCGGGACCGCCTGCGGGGCGGCGCCGGCTTACTTTACCTGGGTGTTGTTTTCGTGCAGCGGGAAATGGCAGGCCACGTAATGGTTGTTGCCCAGGTCGCGCCATTCGGGGACCTCGTGCTTGCACTTTTCCTGGCAGTAGCGGCAGCGGGTGTGGAACTTGCAGCCCTCCGGCGGGTTGACCGGGCTGGGGATATCGCCCTCCAGCAGGATGCGCTCTCGGCCGCCGTTGTTCTCCTCGGTGGTGGGGATGGCGGACAGCAGCGCTTCGGTGTAGGGGTGCAGCGTGTCGCTGAACAGCTCCTCGGCGTCGGCCAGCTCCACCAGGTTGCCCAGGTACATAACAGCGATGCGGTCGCTGATGTACTTGACGACGCTCAGGTCGTGGGTGATGAACAGGTAGGTCAGGCCGGCCTTCTCCTTCAGGTCGGACAGCAGGTTCAAAATCTGGGACTGGATGGACACGTCCAGCGCCGAGACCGCCTCGTCACAGACCACGAAGCGGGGGCGCAGCGCCAGGCTGCGGGCAATGCCGATACGCTGCCGCTGGCCGCCGGAGAACTGGTGGGGGTAGCGGTTGAACATATAGGTGGCAAGGCCGCACTCCTCCATGATCTGGAAGATATACTCCTTCATGGCGGGGTCGTTCTTTTTAAAGATGCCGTGGGAGGTCAGGCCCTCGCCGATGATCTGGCCCACCGTCATGCGGGGGTTCAGCGAGGAGTACGGGTCCTGGAAGATCAGCTGCAGGTCCTTGCGCAGCACGCGCATCTGCTCCGGGGACTGTTTTTTCAGGTCGATGGCCTGGTCGTCCTTGTGGTAGATGATGTCGCCGTGGGTCTGGGGGTACAGCTGCAAAATGGTGCGGCCCAGCGTGGACTTGCCGCAGCCGGACTCGCCCACCAGGCCCAGCGTCTCGCCCTCGTAGATATCCAGGGTGACGCCGTCGTTGGCGCGGACATATCGCTGCTTCTCACGGAGTTTGGTCTTTTTTACCGGGAAGTACTGCTTGACGTCGCGCACTTCCAAAAGCACCTTGCGGTCTTTGTTCTCATTTTGCATTTTGTTTTCTCACCGCCTTTTCCGCATAGAAGCAACGTACCAGATGGTTGGGCCCGACCTCGGTCAAAGGCGGCTCTTCCTCCAGGCATTTCTGGGTGCAGTACTTGCAGCGGGGCGCAAACTTGCAGCCCTTGGGCAGGTACAGGGGGTTGGGCACCGCGCCGGGGATGGCGTCCAGCTTTTTGCCCTTGGGGGTGTTCAGCCGGGGAATGGAGATCATCAGGCCCTCGGTGTAGGGGTGGGAGTAGACCGACTCGTGGAAGATCTCCTTGGCGTCGGCTTTTTCGACGATCTGGCCGCAGTACATGACAGCCACCTCGTCCGCCATCTCGTGGATGACGCCCAGGTCGTGGGTGATGAACAAGATCGAGGTGCCGGTCTGCTGCTTCAGGTCGTTCATCAGCTTGAGGATCTGTGCCTGGATGGTCACGTCCAGGGCGGTGGTGGGCTCGTCGGCGATCAGCAGCTTGGGCTTGCAGGCCAGCGCCATGGCGATCATGACGCGCTGGCGCATGCCGCCGGACAGCTGGAACGGGTACTGCTTGGCCACCCGCTCCGGGTTGGGGATCTTGACGTCCGAGAGCAGCTCCACCGCCTTGGCGGCCGCCTGCTTTTTGTTCATGTTCTGGTGGATGCGCAGCACCTCGCCGATCTGACGCTCCACGGTGAACACCGGGTTCAGCGAAGTCATCGGCTCCTGGAAGATGACCGAGATCTCGTTGCCGCGGATGTGGTACATCTCTTTCTCGGTACAGTTGAGGATGTCGCGGCCGTTGAAGGTGACCGAGCCGCTGTCGATCCAGCCGTTGCCGTCCAGCAGCTTGATGATGCTCATGGCAGAGACCGACTTGCCGCTGCCGGATTCGCCCACGATGCCCAGCGTCTTGCCCGCTTCCAGCGAGTAGGTGACATCGTTGACTGCTTTGACGATACCCTTCTTGGTTTTGAAGTAGGTATGCAGGTTTTTGACTTCAAGCAAATTCATAGCGCTGATCACCTCTCCTTCGATTTCGGGTCAATGGCATCGCGCAGGCCGTCGCCCACACAGTTGATGCTGATGGTGCAGATACCGAACGCGATGGACGGGAACAGCCAGCGCCACCAGTAATTTTCAATGACCTGGCCGTTCTGCGCGCCGTTGAGCATGTTGCCCCAGGTGGCGTTGGGCTCGGTGACGCCGAAGCCGATGAAGGACAGCGACGACTCGGTCAGCATGCAGGTGGCAAAGTCCAGCGTGGCGTTGACGATGATGACGGTGATGATGTTGGGCAGGATGTGCCGCAGCACGATGCCGAACTCCTTGACGCCCAGCGCCTTGGCGGCGGTGACGAACTCCTGCTCACGCTCGGCCAGCACGCTGCCGCGCACCAGGCGGGCGATGCCGGGCCAGGACAAAAAGCCCAGGATGAACATGATCAGCACGATGCGCTGCGTCTCGCTGATGCTGCTGCCCAGCACGCTGGACAGGATGATACAGAACGGCAAAAACGGGATGGAGGAGACGATCTCGGTCAGGCGCATGAGCAGGTTGTCCACCTTGCCGCCCTTGTAGCCGGAAATACCGCCCACCAGCACGCCGATGAGGGTGGAGATGATGACCGCGATAAAGCCGACGGTCATGGTCATGCGGCCGCCCACCAGCAGGCGGCGGAACACATCGCGGCCCAGCTGGTCGGTGCCCATCAGGTAGCCGTCCAGGCCCCAGCCCTCGGCGTGGCCGTTTTCGTCAATGGCGTAGCTGCCATGGTAGCCGGCCGAGATGGTGGTGACGGCGCTGCTGAAGGTGGGCGCCTTGGTCTGGTTGAAGGTGTCGTTGCCCCAGCTGCAGACGGTGCCGTCGTCCAGGATGGCGGTAAAGTGGTAACGGCCGCCCTCGATCTCGGTGACATGGCCCTGGATCTCCTCCGGCACGTTCATCGAGCCGTTGACGTTGTTGCCCCAGGTGTAGACACGGCCGTCGCTGGTCAGCGCGGCGGCGCTCTCGTCCGACAGGGCGATGTCGATGGTGTTGCCCTGGATCTCCTCCGGCACGTTGGTGTAGGAATTGCTGGAGTTGGTCAGCGGGACGACCTCGCCGTCGTTGGTCAGGGCGATGACGATGTTGGGGTTGTCCTCAAACTGGGCGATGTTGCCCTGGACGCCCTCGGGGAAGTAGATGTTCAGCAGATAGGCGCTGCCCCAGTTGTACAGGCGGCCGCTCTCGGTCAATGCCAGCGAGAACTGGTAGCCGGCCGAGATCTGCTTGATGGGCTGGCGGCTGACCTCCAGCTCCACCGGGATGGAGGTCAGACCCATACGGTCGTTGCCCCAGGTGAAGATCTGGCCTTCCTCGTTGACGGCCAGCACGTGGTCCAGGCCGGCCGAGATCATGGTCAGTTTGCCCATTTCAGAGCTGGAAGGGATGTTTTTCAGCTTTTCCGTGGGGAAAGTGCCCCACTCGTAGACATTGCCTTCCTTGTCGATGCCCACCGAGAAGGTGCTGCCGGAGGAGATCGCCTGCGCGTTGTCCGCCAGACCGGCAGGGACGTCGGTCAGGCCGAAGCCGGGCGCGGCGTTGGCCTGGGAGACATCCTGGTAGTTGAGTTCGATCGGGAAGAAAAAGGGAAGGATCATGCAGCAGAGGAAGATGATCACAAACAGGCACAGGCCGATCATGGCGATCTTGTCCTTGATAAAGCTGCCCAAAGCCATCCGCATGGGGCTTTGCATCAGCTCCTCGTCCTGTTCCTCCTGGGGCATGCCGCCCAGGAACATGCGCTCGGCGGCCGCGGCCGCGGTGGTTTTCCTGCCGGCGTCTTTGCGTTTTTTTGCCATAGTCAGGAACCTCCTTAGTTTTCAAGCCGGACCCGCGGGTCAACGATGGTGTAGGCGATATCCATGATGACGTTGCCGGCCAGCGCCAACACGACATAGAACATCTGCATGGTCAGAACGACCGAGAAATCGCGCTGCAGCAGGCCGTTGATCAGCATCTGACCAAGGCCGGGCCACAGAAAGACCTGCTCGATGACCACCGAGCCGCCGAACAGCGAGACCACCCATGCGGTGGCGATGGTGACGATGGGGATCAGGGCGTTGCGGAAGGCATGGACGTAGATGACCGTCTTTTCCTTCAGGCCCTTGGCCCGTGCGGTCTTGATGTAATCCATGCGCAGCACGTCGATCATCTCGGCACGCACATAGCGGGTGATGCTGCCGATGCCGGAGATGGACATGACAATGACCGGAAGCGCCATATGCCACAGCGTATCCAGCACATACTCCAGCCCCGTGCCCGAAAATCCCGGCGATCGCACGCCGCTGATGGGGAAGATCGGGATCTTGACGGCAAAGACAAAGATCATCAGCAGCGCGATGATAAAGCTGGGCAGGCTGTAGCCGATGATCGTCAGCACCTGCACCACCTTGTCAAACACGCTGTTCTTGTGCACCGCGGTGACAATGCCCAGAGGGATCGCAATGACAAACACCACGACCATGGACAGAGCGTTGAGCATCAGGGTGTTGAGCATCGGGGTGCCGATGACCTCGGCGACCTGACGCTTGTACTGGGTAGAGTAGCCAAAGTTGCCGGTGAGCATGTTGCCGATCCAGATAAAGTACTGCTCCACCAGCGAACGGTCCAGGCCCAGAGCCTGGCGGGTCTGCTCGTACAAGGCCTGGTAGGCTTCCGGCTTCATGTTGTTGCGGGACTCGCCCAGCATCATGGTGACCGGGTCACCGGGCATGGACTTGTAGATGAAAAACATCAAAATCGAGATGATAAAGAATACGAAAACGATATAGACAAGACGTCTAACCAGGTATCGGCCTTTGCCCATTCGTCATCCCCCCATTTCCTGAAAAAACCGGCGGCCCCCCGGCAAGAGAGGGGGACCGCCGGAAAAACTAGATTTTACGCGTGTTCACGTTTGTATTACTCGGTGACCCAGGCATCCAGGACAGCCTGCTCCCAGCCCCAGATGGAAGAAGTCTCCCAGCCCTGCAGCTTGGTGGAGAAGAAGTCATGGTACTCGTCGGAGTACAGGGGGATGTCAGGCAGCTTTTCGTTCCAGATCTGGATGTAGTTGCGCCATGCTTCCATCCAGGCCTCGGTGTCGTCGTAGGGGATGTTCTGCATCGCGCCGGCGGCGTCGGCCAGCTCCTGGTCGGCGATCCAGTTGGAGTTGTAGCCGGCGGTCATCCACTGCTCATCGGTGGAGTAGTAGTACCAGGGGGAGTTGGCGGTGGCAAAGCCGGTAGCCAGGTTGTACATGTTGTAGATGGTGTCGCCCACATGGCTGATGCAATCCTGCAGGGTCGCAAAGTCCATGGTGGTGGGGACCAGCTCCATGCCGGCCTCAGCCATGTTGGTGGGCAGCATGGTGCTCAGCAGGTCAGAGACCGGGTTGCCGTCGGTGTTGGCCCAAGTGATCTGCAGCGGGACCAGCTCGCCGTCCACTTCCTTGTAGCGGGTGCCGGTGCCGGAATACTCGGTGCCGTCGGCGTTCAGGTTCCAGCCGTCCTCTTCCAGCAGCTGCTTGGCAGTCTCGATGTTCATCTCGTAGTGGTTCAAGTTCTCGGCCAGCCAGTCGGCATTCTCGGTGTACTCGATCTGGGCCAGGCCGTAGGCAGCGTCCACAACGGCAGCGTAGCCGCCGGAGTACTGACGGGCGAACTCGTTGCGGTCCAGGCAGTAAGCGATGGCCTGACGGACGTTCTGGCTGTCAGTGGGGAACTGGCTGCAGTCAAACTGGATCTTGCCGTAGCCGTTGCGGTAGAAGGTGGTGTAGTTGGCAACGCCTTCCTCCACCAGGTCCAGGCCAGCGTTGATGGTGTCGGCGCCGCTGCTCTCGTACAGCAGGTCAACGCTGCCGGCCTGCAGCTCGTTCATCATGGTGTCGCTGGAAACGGTGCGGACGACCAGGGTCTCGATAACGGGCTTGACGCCGCGGTAATCGCCCATGTAGTTGGGGTTGACGGTCAGGGTAGCCTCCTGGGCAGCCTCGTCAAAGCCGGCGAACAGGTAGGGGCCGCAGGTGACCTGCGGGTTGTAGCGGTAGCCGGTGTCGATGTTGTTGATGGTTTCCTGCAGCAGCTCAGTGGTGAAGTCGCCGGTGATCTGAGCGCCGTTCTCGGTGTCCTCCACATCACAGCCCGGGGCGATGACAGCCATCGGGCGGGGACGGACGCCGGCGTAGGAGATGTCGTAGTGGTAGGGCAGCTCCTCGGCCTTGATGGTGACCGAGAAGGTCATATCGTCGATCAGGTGCACGCCGGCAAAGGTGTCGGCGGTGCCGTCGTGGAACTCGTCGTAGCCGACCAGGACGGTGTAGGCGTTGCCGGGGTAGCCGTCAACGCCGCCCATCTCGTCGCTGGACTCGCACAGCAGGGCAAAGACGTAATCCTTGGCGGTGATGGGGCTGCCGTCGCTCCAGACCAGGCCGTCGTTGATGGTCATGGTGTAGGTCTTGGAGCCGTCCTCGTTGTCGGTCTCCTCGTGGGAAGCCAGGACGGTGTCGTTGTAGGCGAACTCGCCTTCCTTGGTGTAGACGACCGTGTCGCCGCCGTGGATCAGGTCATACATGGCGTAGTTGGTGGCAGAGTTCGAGAACGAAGTGTCGTAGAACTCGTTGATGACCTGGGTGATGGAGCCGATGACCAGCTGGCCGGAGGGCTCGGTGGGGCGGACGCTGGTCTCGGCAGCGTCGGTGGCGTCTTCAGAGGTCGCGGCGTCGCTGGACGCGTCGGTCGCCTGGCTGGACGATTCCTCCGCGTTGTTCGTGACGGTCTGCTGGCCGCCGCAGGCCGCCAGCGAGAACGCCATGGTCCCCGCCAGCAGCAGGGATGCAATCTGTTTTGCTTTCACGTGTGTATCTCCTTCCTCATAAATGCTATTCTTGCTTCAACATCCCGTCCGGGGCCAACTTGTGTTTTTCACACAAACAGGTTGCTTGCCGCTGTTCTTGTGAGAAATCCATGTCGAACCAGTAACAGAATTATGAATAGCTTATTTATTCTAGCAAGGATCCATCAAAAGGTCAAGGTTTTTTCACAAATACTGAAAATATATACGAAAATCGGGTTATGAATTCAGTCATGTTTATCAGACTTTTCGCCAAAATCTGCAAATCTGTCCTTGTCTGGCAGACAAAGACTTCTCCCCTGCCCTTTTCTCCCGCTTTTTTGTCCCCGTCGGAAGGTCACTCCAGGCCGGTCAGGTCAAAATCGTCCAGCCAGCGGCTGGCAGCCTCGCACACGGTGCGCAGGCAGTCCGGCTCAAAGGGGCTGACCATGCCGGCGCTTGCCAGCAGCTCGGTGAACACTTTGGTGCCGCCCTGGCGGGTGTAGGCCATATAGTGCTGCCAGGCGTCCGCGGGGTCCTTCTGGATCATGGCCCAGAACTCCAGCGAGACGGTCTGCGCCAGGCAGTAGTCGATGTAGTAGAAGGGGCTGGAGTAGATATGGTGCTTCTGCTGCCAGCTCTCGCCGTCGCCATAGAAGGGGATGTCGCCGTCCAGCCGCAGCCAGGGCATGTAGGTGCCCAGCAGCTCCTTCCAGACCGCGTGGCGCTGGGCCGGGGTCAGGTCGGGCTTTTCGTAGGCGATGTGCTGGAAATGGTCCACGGCGGTGCCGTAGGGGATAAAGGTCAGCGCGGCGGCCAGATGGCTGTAACGGAACTTGCGGGCGTCCGCGCCGAAAAAGCCCTCAGCCCAGGGCCAGGCAAAGAACTCCATCGACATCGAGTGGACCTCGCAGGCTTCCATGGTGGGCCAGGTGTACTGCATGGGCACCCGGTCGCGGTTGGTCCAGGCGGCAAAGGCGTGGCCGGCCTCGTGGGTGACCACCTCCACGTCGCCCTGGGTGCCGTTGAAGTTGGCAAAGATAAAGGGCACGTTGTAGTCGGGGATGGAGGTGCAGTAGCCGCCGCTCTCCTTGCCGGGGGTGGACAACACGTCCAGCAGTTTGCCGTCCAGCATGGTGTTGAAAAACTCGCTGGTCTCAGGCGAAAGCTCGTCGTAGAACTTTTTGCCCATAGCCAAAATCGCGTCGGCGTCGCCCGCCGGGCGGGGGTTGCCGGAGCGGAACATCAGCGCCTCGTCGGCGTAGCTCATGGGGTAGGCCACGCCGAGCCGCTCGGCCTGGGCGCGGCAGATGCGGTCGGCCACCGGCACCAGGTACTCCACCACCGCGGCGCGGAACTTTTCAATGTCCGCCTTGGTGTAGCAGTTGCGCTGCATGCGGTAGTAGCCCAGCGTGGTGTAACCCTCGTACCCCAGCTTTTTGCCCATGCCGTCCCGCAGATGGACCAGCTGGTCGTAGATCTCGTCCATTTTGGGCTGGTTTTCCTTGAACCAGCGGCCTTCCGCCTTCCAGGCGGCCAGGCGGCGGGCGTCGTCGGCGTCGGTCTTGTAGGGGGAGAGCTGGCTCAGGGTGTAGACGCCGCCCTCAAAGGGGATCTGAGCGCTGGCCAGAAGTTTCTCGTACTCCTGGGCAAGATCGTTCTCCTTCTGCAGGTCGGGCACGATCTCGGGCGAGAACGCCTTGCGGGCGATCTCGGCGTTTTGGAACATCAGGTCGCCGTACTCGGCGGCAAAGTCGGCGCGGAAGGGGCTTTCCAGCAGCGCGGCGGTGAACTCGTCGCGGCAGGCCTGCAGCTCCGGGTCGGCGGCGTTCCAGAATTTCTTTTCGCCGTTGTAAAATTCGTCCCGGGTGTCGATGCTGTGGCGGACGCTGGCCAGCGTCGACTGGGTGGAGATGCGGCGCTCCAGCGCGTCGTTGTCCAGGAAGGCGGCGCGGGCGTCGGCATAGCTGGCGGCGGCGCGCAGCCGGGCGGTGATGACGTCATATTCGGTTTTCAGCGCGGCCAGGTCGGGGCGCTGGTAGGGCATTTCGGCAAAGGTCATGGTGGTTCGCTCCTTTATCATATCATGGTCCGGCAGGGCGTGCCCGCCCGCGGCGATGGCTTCATTATAGCACAGTTGACCGCCGGATGCGACAGTCCGGACAAAATCATGCCGGGCGGGAAAAAGCTTCCCGCCCGGCATCCGGACCCGTTTTTGCTGCAAAAGGCGGCCTCCCGCCGCCTGGAGCGTCACATTTTGACGATAGCGTAATATTTTTTTGCCGTCAGGACATAGACCGCCACTGTTGCTTTTCGCGAAAAATGAAAAAATTTTGCATTTGAAATGACAAAATCTGCTGACAAACATTTGCAGACCAAAAAAACAGAAAACGGCATTTAAGCAACCGAAAAAGACTGCTTAAATGCCGTTTTC